>JARFRL010000097.1 GCA_029287275.1 Pontiella desulfatans | reverse complement strand
CGGGTGAGCTGCTCGAAGGAGATGGCGGGCACCTCGACGTGGATGTCGACGCGGTCCAACAGCGGCCCCGAAATCTTGCTTCGGTAGCGCGCGATCTGCGGCGGCGAGCAGCGGCACTCGCGCTTCGGGTCGGTTTGGTATCCGCACGGGCACGGATTCATCGCGGCCACGAGCATGAACCGGCAGGGATAGGTCACGCTCGCCGCGGCGCGCGCGATGGTCACCTCGCCGTCCTCGAGCGGCTGGCGCATCACTTCCAGCACGCTGCGCTGGAACTCCGGCAGCTCGTCGAGAAACAGCACGCCGTTGTGGCCGAGGCTGACCGCGCCCGGCATCGGATTGGTTCCGCCGCCCAAAAGACCCGCGTCGGAAATGGTGTGGTGCGGCGAATGGAACGGCCGCGTCGCGACCAGCGCCTGATGCGACTTGAGCGAACCGGAAATGGAATGGATCTTGGTCGTCTCCAACGCCTCGTCGAGCGACATGTTCGGCAGGATCGACGGAATACGCTTCGCGAGCATGCTCTTGCCGGTGCCGGGCGGGCCGATCATCAGCAGATTATGGCTCCCCGCGACCGCGACTTCCAGCGCGCGCTTGGCGCTCTCCTGGCCTTTCACGTCCGCGAAGTCGTCCTCGTAGCGACTGTTTTTATCGAAGACGGTTTTGATGTCGAGCTGATAGGGGTCGAGCTTGAGGTCCTGGTTCAGAAAGTCGGCGGCCTCGCGCAGGTTGCGGACGGGGAAGACCTTGACGCCATCCACCACCGCGGCTTCCTCCGCGTTTTCGACCGGAACCATGATCGCCTTGATGCCCGCCTTTTTCGCCATCAGCGTGATCGGCAACACGCCGCGCACGCGGCGCACCGCGCCGCTGAGCGCCAGCTCACCCACGACGCAGATCCGCGGCAACAGGTCCGTCTTCATGTCGTCGAGCGCCGCGATGATGCCCAACGCGATCGGTAGATCGAAGCTCGGCCCCTCCTTTTTCATGTCGGCCGGCGCGAGGTTGATCGTGACGCGGCCCATCGGCGGCCGGAAGCCGGAATTGATCAGCGCGGTCCAGACGCGGTCGGAGCTCTCTTTCACCGCGGCGTCCGGCAACCCGACGATCACGACCTTGGGTTCGCCGTGTCCGGTGTTGACCTCGATCTCGACGGGATACGCCTCGATCCCCACCACCGCGCCTGAATTGATTTGAGAAAGCATGCCCCCACCCTACTTTTTCGTTTCAAACAAGAACAGCTCTTTTAATTTATATCGCACAAGACAAATCACGCCCTTGTTAGCGCGATGAATTGACTCGCCCGCGGATATGGGTACGATGACGTTCATCTCAAGGGGGAGGTTCGGGAACGCGGTTCAAGCCAACGGTACTATTTCTTTCGCTCGCGGCGGCGCTTTCCACATCCGCCAACCTCGCGGTGAACCTGGATTTGGTTCACGGCTATTCCTTTTACTACGCGACCCTTGGAGCGACGATCACCGACCCCGCGCCCATCACCTACCACCGCGTGGTCTCACCGAACGGCGCGTACTGGAAGCACGTGGGAAGCGACACCAGTTCCAGCATCGGAAAAAACACGCCGACCAACGATCTCAGCGCGCTGATTCATACGCTGACGAATGGCGCGTGGAGCGTCACGCTGAATATTGGCGATCCCTCGGAAGCGACCTATGATTTCCATGTGGAGATCCGCGACGTGACCACGAATCTCTTCGGCGATATCTTGGTCACCGCGCCCGCGGCGAACAGCGTGGTCACCAACAACCCGCCCACCTTTGAGTGGAGATGCACTTCAATGCTTCCAGAGGTCAACGTCAGCGCGTACGACGTGAACCACGACGTCAGCGTCGGCGCTTCGCTTTCCTCCACCGCCACCAATTGG
Organism: Pontiella desulfatans; assembly: GCA_029287275.1. Classification (GTDB taxonomy): domain Bacteria; phylum Verrucomicrobiota; class Kiritimatiellia; order Kiritimatiellales; family Pontiellaceae; genus Pontiella; species Pontiella desulfatans_A. The sequence continues at coordinate 1,852 of JARFRL010000097.1, read as the reverse complement.
ACGCCCTTCAAGGCGCTGGCGGAGGGAGAGAATCGTTTTTACCCGCGCTACAGCTCCAACGATTTCGCGGGCGTGACCTTCAGCGCGCCGACGAACCGCGCGGGAGGTTCGATCATGACGAACTTTTTCGCGACCGCGGACGTTCGCGCCTACGCCATTCACAACTATTCCATCACCAACGCGCCACCTCCTCCCCCGCCCCCTCCGACCTACGAGGCGGATTTTCAGCTCTCCATCGTTGGCGGCGCGTCTTCCGACTCCTACGGCGCGTATCCCATCATTCTGAATGGAGCCCCCTTTAATCCGAGGAACCTTGAGGTGGAGTCGCCCAACGCGCTTTGCCAGGGAACCGAGGTTCTTTCCGCCTCCTCTCCGTTCGCGACGCTGTCCGCGTTGATCGATGAATGCGAGGCGGGCGACTGGAAACTCTATTTCAATCGCGACACGCCCTCGAACCAACTTTACCACTTCACCCTGGATTTGGGCGGGCTCGACACCAACCTGCTCGAACGCGTCCAAATCTCTAGCCCCCTGAACGGAGCGACGAACCTGATAGGCAACCCGGCCTATGCGTGGACCGGCCCGGCGGGATTCTCGACGCTCCGCGTCCTTTCGAACCAAGCTGACATCTCCTTGACGCCTTCCGACACGACCTGGCCCGACGCCCCTGTTCTCGCGCCGGGCGCCAACGGCTTCCGCGTCCAATATCAACTGAACACCTACTCAGCCGCGACGATTTCGTCGCCCACGAACCATCTAGGCGAAGCGCTGGACCATTGGAGCGCCAACGCGCGGCTGCGTTCGGAAGCCGCGGTCCAATTCACCGTCGCGACCGGGTCGGGCCCCGTGGCGCGCCTTCAGCCGCGCACGGGTGGCGGCGCTTTCGCGCTGGATTACACCTCGTTCGACGAGCCTGACGACCTATTGGTATTGCAATCTCGAACAAACCTGACGGAGGGCGCGTGGGATCCCGTTTTCACGTTTATCGGCACGGGCGCCCCGCTGCGCTTCGAACCCGTGGCGACCAATTCCGCGGCATACTACCGCGTCATTCGCGCCGCGCCGCCCCTCTGATTATTGAGGCGGCTTTTTTCCAGACATCCACGCCCGCGTGGTTTAGTGTTCTTCCTTCCAATAGACGAAGAAAGAAGACCCGATTTATGAGCGCTCAGGAAGACCACAACGACGTTGAAATCGAAATCGTGACCGAACAGGAAGTACCGGACCTGCTACCGGTCATGCCGCTGAAAAACTTCGTCCTGTTCCCCCAAATGGTCGCGCCGTTGGTGGTCACCACGGACGAATCGAAGAAACTGGTCGCGGACCTCTCGACGAAATCGCCGCATTTCATCACCGTGTTGCAGCGCGGGGACGAGATCGACGAAGCGAACCTGACGCGGGACGACGTCCACCGCGTCGGTTGCGTGGCGCGGCTGCTCAAGACGCTGAATTTTCCGGACGGCTCCACCCACGTTTTGGTGGAGGGCATGTCGCGGTGCGAGCTGAAGGACCTGCTGACGGACGCGGACTATCCGACCGCCCACTATCGGATGATCGAAGATAATCAGGATGAAACGCTCGAGACCGAGGCGCTCGTCCGCGGCGCCGCGGAGAAGTTCCAGCAAATCGTCACGATGAATCCGAATCTGCCGGACGAGCTGGCCGTCGCGATCTTCAACATGGAGGCGCCCAAGCAACTCTCCGATCTCATCGCGACGAACCTGCCGATCCCCGTGGAGGAACGCCAGAGGCTGCTGGCCGACAACCAGCCCGACCGCCGACTTAAAAAGCTGATGGAGTTTCTGAGCCGCGAGCTGCAGATCCTGAAACTCGGCAACAAAATCGAGAACAA
>JARFRL010000060.1 GCA_029287275.1 Pontiella desulfatans | reverse complement strand
CACCAAAGCCATTTTTCAATACAACGTGATTCCGCTCGAACAGGAGGACGGCCTGCTGAAGGTCGCGACCTGCGATCCGTTCATCCCCGGCCTCGTCGACGCGCTGCGCCTCGCGGCCGAGCGCCGCGTCCACCTCGTGCTCAGTCCGTCGGAAGACATCGAAACCGCCGCGAAGAAGTTCTACGGTGTCGGCGCCGAAACCCTCGACCGCATGATGGAGGACGGCGCGCTGGATCTCGACGACGACGACGATCTGCTCAAACAGGATCTAAGCTCGCTCGATCAGGAAGCCTCGGTCGTGAAGTTCGTGAACCAGATCATCTGGGAAGCCTACAAGGACCGCGCCACCGACATCCATATCGAGCCGATGGAAATGGACCTGCGCATCCGCTACCGCGTCGACGGCGTGCTGCACGAAACACCGATGCCGCCGCAACTCAAACGCTTTCAGTCCTCGGTCATCTCGCGCATCAAAGTCATGGCCAACATGGACATCGCGGAAAAACGCCTGCCGCAAGACGGCCGCATCAGCGTCCGCGTCCGCGGACAGGAGATCGACGTGCGCGTCTCGACCATGCCGACGGTGTACGGCGAGTCCGTCAGCCTGCGTCTACTCATGCGCGGCGGCGGACTCATCACCATGCGGGATCTGGGCTTGAACGACAACGAAGCCTCGACCCTCAAGAAAATGATCACGCGGCCGCACGGCATTCTGCTCGTCACCGGGCCGACGGGCTCCGGCAAATCCACCTCGCTCTACGCCTGGTTGCACACCATCAACTCCATCGACAAGCGGATCATGTCCGCGGAAGACCCGATCGAGTACGAGATGCCCGGCGTCAACCAGGTGCAGATGCGCCCCGAGATCGGCCTTACCTTCGCGAGCACGCTCCGCACCTTTCTGCGTCAGGATCCGGACGTGATCATGGTCGGGGAAATCCGCGACAAAGAGACGGCCGAGATCGCCATCCGCGCCGCGCTTACCGGCCATCTGGTGTTCAGCACCATCCACACGAACGATTCCGCCAGCACCGTGACCCGCCTGCTCGACATGGGTATTGAGCCCTTCTTGGTCGCCTCGTCCGTGGAAGGCATCGTCGCCCAGCGTCTGGTCCGCGGGCTTTGCGACAGCTGCAAGCAACCGGTCGAGCTGGACGAGGCGTTTCTGAAAGAACACAACTTCCCGATCGAGCGGCTCGCGACCGAGGGCCCGATTTACGAAGCCGTCGGTTGCGACGAATGCCGCGGCAACGGCTATCGAGGCCGAACCGGCATCTTCGAGATTCTACACGTCACCGACGAGATTCGACCGTTGGTCATCGCGCACGCCTCCGCCGCGGACATCAAGCAACGCTCGCTGGAGCAAGGCATGCGCACCCTGCGCGAGGATGGCTGGGATAAAGTGCTCGCGGGCGTCACGACGATCGACGAGATCCTGCGCGTGACCGAAGACGACGAGCTCGACGAGGAATAAGCGGCTACTACTCGGGAGGTGGAAGCAGGCCTTCCGTGACCAACTGGTCGTCCATATCCTGCGTCAGCGGAATCGGCAACGGCGGCATGCCGGCGCGAATCACTTCCATTTGATACTGGCGCAAATTCTCGCGCACTTCCTCGCGCTTCTTCGCCTGCTCTTCCGGCGAAAGCACGGGCTCCGGCGGCTTGGGCGGCTGAGGCGTGGCTTCCCTCCGGAATCCGCCGCCGAATCGGCGCTGGGCAACCGCGGGCGCGGGCTTCGCCGCGGCCGGCGCCGCGGCTTTCGTGAGCGTGAACGTGAGCGGCTTGCCCTTGACGCTCAAGGTCGCGCTGGAGTTGGCGAGGTCGATCGAAGAGAGCTTCATGCCTTTGAAATTCTCCCCCACCATCAGCATGATGCTTTTGGGATCGCCCTGCTTCGCGGTTTTGTTCTCGAATCCGGCGCGGATCTCGCCGCTTTCGGTTTCCAACAGATAGCAAAGGCGGATTTCCTTCTCCATCTTCTTGGCTTCGGCCGCGGCCGCCTGGGCTTCCCGGACGTCCTCCGCGGCTTCCTGCGCGGTCAGCGGGTCCTCGCCGAACGGCGATCGATCCACGATCACCTCGTAGCGTTCGCGTTTGTATTCCATGGCGTCGGCGACCGAAGCGATCGCCACCGCGAGAATCATGATTACACTGACCTGTCTCAACACCATTGGAAATTCCTTCTTCTATCGTTCGAAACAATGCGGGCTCGCCCCTGATTCGTCAAGCGTCCGTTCCGTCCTTGGAATAGAACGGCCGCGGCGAAGGAATATTGCCCCGGCGCGCGGATTCGGCGTATCCTCGCCGAATGGAACGAGAAACCGTCATCATCACCGGCGCCAACTCCGGCGTCGGCAAAGCCGCGGCGCGCCAGATCGCCGCCCGCGGTCACCGGGTCGTGCTCGCCTGCCGCGATCCCGACCGCGCCGAGCGGGCGCGGCGGGAAATCGGCGGCGATTGCCGCGTGGCCCAGCTCGACCTGGCGCGGCGAAGAAGCGTTCACGATTTCACCGACTGGGCGCGCCGCGCGCTCGGCGGCGTCGACGTGGTCATCAACAACGCCGCCGATTTCGACCTCTCTCAAACGGAACGGGAGCTGACGCCCGACGGCTTCGAGAAAATCTGGTTCACCAATCACCTCGCGCCGGTGCTGCTCGTGGACCGCCTGTTGGATCTGCTCGTCGCGAGCCCGCGCGGGCGAATCATCAACGTCTCCTCGAAAGGGTTGCTCTTCCACCCCTTTTTGACGGTCAACCTGGACGACCCCATGTTCGCGAAACGCCCGTTCAGCGTCTCGAAGGCGTACTATCAATCCAAGCTCGCGCAAATCATGCACGCGCGCTGGCTTTCGCGGCAGCTGACCGGAACAATGGTAACCGCGAACTGCGTCAACGTCACGAACGTGAAACTCGGAACGGATCGCCATCCCGATCTCCCGCTCTGGATGAAACGCGTCCGCGCGGTCAAAGAGCGCTTCGCGATCACGCCGGAACGGATGGCGGAAACCTACGTGAAAACCGCGCTCGACGAGGGCCCGCGGAATTTCACGGGCGAACTCGTGGAGCATCCCTTCAAGGTGGTCCGCCCCCCGGCCTACGCCACCGACCCGCACTGCGTGGCGCGGGTCATGGACCTCAGCTACAAGCAACTCGGCGTCGGTCCCGCGGTTTCCTACGAGGATCCGGAAATCGGCTAGCGCCGGCCGCGGCCGAGCGGCACGGCGAGCGTGCCGTTGAAGAACTCGATGATGTGCCCGCGCTCGATCAACCAGCCGAGCGGCTTGAGCGCGTCCTTCGCCTCTTCCGACGCGGGGTCGAGCGACGGATGCAACACCTCGAGCAGGTTCCGGCGGGTCGACCCGGGGTTCTCCTTCAGAAACATCAGCACCTCGGCGATGTTCGGAACGGTGTCCTCGGGCTTGATCGGATGCGATTTAACGTGCGTCACGAAATTGATTTTTCCGGCCTTGAACAGATGCAGGTGCATATGCCGAAACGCCGCGCGCATCGCGAACGACATCGACAACGGAAACTTGCTCTCCTTGCTCCACGCGCCGTGGATGGCGTGCGTGATGTTGCGGTCCTCCAACTCCCGCGCGACTTTCGCGGGGAGAACGGCGCGCTGCGTCGATTCATAGAGCGCGGGAACGCGCTTGGCGAACTCGATCTCGGCCTTGCGGAGATCGATCGGCTCCGCCTCGGGATCGGACTTGAGCCGATAGACGGTTTTTTTGCGACTCTCTTCTTTCCACCGCGCGATCAACTCCTCGTCCTTCACGATCTCGATGCCGCGTTTGTAGTCCTCGAGCGACAGGTTGGAGAAGCGCGCCTGATGCAGCTGCGCGACGTTCTCCGCGTAGCTGTGGTGATTCGGGGGGCCGAGCAGCACGCCGCTTTTTCGGCACCGCGCCACGCCCGGAAAGTTGCCCGCGGGCGGATCGGTTTCGATCTCCTCCTTCTCATAGAAATCGCTCAAATGCTTCGACATGACGTGCTGAACGATCATCTCTTCCGATTCGTGGACCGCTTTGCATTTCTTGCATTGGAACATATGAAAATCGGGCGCGTTTTTATTCGCCTCGATTTTCACGAGATACCCTTCCGGATCCTGAATCAGCAGGTTCGCGAGATCCATCAGCGGATAGGCGCGGCGGGAATGGTGGATTTGCCGCACGAGCGAGGCGAGGCGTTTTTGCTCGGGCAGGAACGTCACGCCGACGGGCAGCTCTTTGAGGGGCTCGCGCGGTGGACGCGCCGGGCGATCGGGCTGGTCGGAGCGATCGGGCCGGGGTCGGCGCGGTTGATCATTGCGGCGATCGTTTCCGGGGCCGTCGCGGCGGGGCGAGCGCCGATCGTCGCGGCGGGGACGCTCCTCGCGGTATTCCTTCTTGGCGTAGTGGTTTTCCCCCGGCGACTTGCGCGCCCACTGGGGCACGAAGTTGAGGTCGAGGATCACGTCGCGCGCGTCCGCTTTAGCATCCTGCTGATGTGTTTTCTCTTCCATGGCGACAACCGTGTGTTGTTTATGTTAATTGGTTCGTCAGTTTAAATGAATACGTTCTGATGAAAAGCATTAATCCACTCGCTGATTTTCAGGCGCCGAGATCATGAATTCAAGCCCGTCAACATTCTTGCACGTCGACATGGACGCGTTCTTCGCGGCGGTCGAGCAGCGCGACCATCCGGAACTGCGCGGCAAGCCGGTGATCGTCGGCGCGCCGCCGGACCGCCGCGGCGTCGTCGCGGCCGCGTCGTACGAGGCCCGCGTCTTCGGCGTCCATTCGGCGATGCCGTCGCGGATCGCGAAACAGAAGTGCCCCGACGCCGTCTTCGTCTCGCGCAACATGGGGAACTATAAAGCGGTCTCGCGCCAGATCATGAAGATTTTCGAGTCCTACACCCCGCTGGTTCAACCGCTCTCGATCGACGAGGCGTTTCTCGACGTGACCGGCGCGCGGCGTCTGTTCGGCGACGGAAAAACCATCGCGGAAAAAATCCGGCGCGACATCCAGGAACAAACCCAACTCACCGCGTCCGTCGGCGTCGCGCCGAACATGTTCCTCGCGAAAATCGCCTCCGACCAAAACAAACCCGACGGACTCACCGTGGTCCCGTTCGAGCAAGCCGCGATCGAGCGCTTCCTCGCGCCGTTGCCGATCGGCCGGATTTGGGGCGTCGGGAAGGTGACTCGAAAAAAGCTGCTGTCGCTCGGCGTATCGACGATCGGCGATCTTCAAACCTTTGACGCCCGGCGCCTGGAGGAAGCGCTCGGCGAGCGCGCCGCGCGCGTCTTCGGCCGGCTCTCCCGCGGCATCGACCAACGCGGCATCAGCGGCGCGGTCGATGAAAAAAGCATCTCGAACGAAACCACCTTCTCCGAGGACGTGTCCGACCGCGATCAAATCGAAACCACCTACAAACGCCTCATCGACCAAGTGGCCGCGCGCTTGCGCAAGGCCGGCTTTCACGCGCGCGTCGCGCACCTCAAGCTGCGTTGGAACGATTTCTCCACCATCACGCGGCAAACCCGCTTTCCCATTCCTTGCGCCGACGACATTTCCCTGCGCGAGGCGGGCATGGACCTGCTCAACGAGAACCTGCGCCACCGCCCCGTTCGCCTCATCGGCTTCGGCGTCAGCGGTCTGACGGAGTCGGACCAGCCCCTCGCCGCGCAGCTCGACCTGTTCGAAACCTTCGACGCCACCGTCCACGAAAAACGCGCGCGCCTGAGCCGGGCGGCCGATCACGTCCGCCAGAAATACGGTAAAAACAGTCTGCGCCGCGGCTCCGATCTGGAATGAATTCTTTTTCCGTCCTGTATTTGTCCAGAAACCACCGAAACAAGTCGTTTCGTGTTTTGGAAACTTTAACCGGTTTCTTCTTCCCGTGGCGCCGCGAGGTTCATACCCCTCTACTTCGCGGCGCTTCTTTTTTTCCATGACCCGCGTAACCGATTAATCTTCCACCCGCCGGGAAAAACGCCTAAACCCCTTCTTTTAACTCCCCCAAACATTTATATTGCAATATCCGGATATGCGGATATATACCTAATGGTCTTTTGCGAACGAGGTTAAGAATGAGTGATGAAATTTACACGTCCGAAAGCGGACGCCGCTTCGCGGAGTTGCTGAAAACCCAACTCCTGATGCTCGACGGCGCCATGGGCACCATGATCCAGAAACACACGCTCGAGGAAGCCGATTTCCGCGGGGAACGTTTCGCGGACCATCCATCTGATCTCAAGGGCAACAACGACCTGCTGACGCTCACCAAACCCGGCGTCATCGAGGACATCCACGTCGAGTTCCTCGAAGCCGGCGCTGACCTCATCGAAACCAACACCTTCAGCTGCACCGCCATCTCGCAAGCCGACTACGGCCTCGAACCGCTCGTCCGCGAGCTGAACGTCGAAGGCGCGAAACTGGCCCGCCGCGCCGTCGACCGCGTGCTGGAAAAAGATCCCGCGCGAACGCTGTTCGTCGCGGGCTCCATCGGTCCCACCAACCGCACCGCGTCCATGTCGCCGGACGTGAACGACCCCGGCTTCCGCGCCGTCACGTTCGACGACCTCGTCGCGTCCTACTCGGAACAGACCGAGGCGCTGATCGAAGGCGGCGTCGACGTCCTTTTGGTGGAAACCGTGTTCGACACGCTCAACGCCAAAGCGGCCCTTTTCGCGATCGACGAGGTGTTCGAGAAAACCGGCCAGCGCCTGCCCGTCATGGTTTCCGTCACGATCACCGACAAATCCGGCCGCACGCTCTCCGGCCAGACGCCCACCGCGTTCTGGTATTCCATCGAACACGCGAAACCGATCTCCGTCGGCATCAACTGCGCGCTCGGCGCGGAAGACATGCGGCCCTATATCGAGGAGCTGGCGGAAGTCGCGCCCTGCTACATCAGCATCTACGCCAACGCCGGACTGCCCAACGCCTTCGGCGGTTACGACGACTCGCCGACCGACATGGCGAAAATCTACGACGATTTCGCGAAGCACCAGCTCGCGAACATCTGGGGCGGCTGCTGCGGCACCACGCCCGCGCACATTAAAGCCATGGCCGACGTCGTCAAAAACCACGCGCCGCGCGTTCCGCCGAAGCCCGACACCGCGCCGCGCTTCAGCGGGCTCGAACCGCTGCGCGTCACGCCGGAAATGAATCTGGTGATGGCCGGCGAACGCGCCAACATCACCGGCTCGCCGAAGTTCGCGCGGCTGATCCGCGAGGGCGACCTCGAGGCCGCGCTCCAGATCGCCCGGCAACAGGTGGAGACCGGCGCGAACATCATCGACATCAACATGGACGAGGGCCTGATCGACTCCGTGGCGATGATGGTCAAGTTCCTGAATCTCGTCGCGTCCGAGCCGGATATTTCCCGCGTGCCGATCATGATCGACTCCTCCAAGTGGGAGGTCATCGAGGCCGGCTTGAAGTGCGTGCAAGGCAAAGCCATCGTCAACTCCATCAGCATGAAGGAGGGCGAGGACGCGTTCCGCGCGCACGCCCGCAAGATCCAGCGTTACGGCGCGGGCATGGTCGTCATGGCGTTCGACGAAACCGGACAGGCCGACACCACCCAACGGCGGATCGACATCTGCACGCGGGCCTACCGCATCCTCGTCGATGAAATCGGCGTGGATCCGACCGATATTATTTTCGACCCGAACGTGTTCCCGGTCGGCACCGGCATGGACGAGCACCGGATCAACGCGACCTCGTTCTTCGAGGCCACCAAGGTCCTGCGCGAAACCCTGCCCGGCGTGTCCGTCAGCGGCGGACTCAGCAACGTGTCGTTTTCGTTCCGCGGCAACAACCGCGTCCGCGAGGCGATCCACGCCGCGTTCCTCTATCACGGCATGGAAGCCGGCCTGAACATGGCCATCGTCAACCCCGGCATGCTCGAGGTCTACGACGAGGTGCCGGCGGACCTGATGACCGCGGTCGAGGACGTCGTGCTCGACCGCCGCGAGGACGCGACGGAACGGCTGATCGATTACGCGGAGCGGATCAAGGCCGAGGGCGGCGACGCCAAAAAAGTGGTCGAGACCCAGGCGTGGCGCGAGGACACCGTCGAGGAGCGCCTGAAGCACGCGCTGATCAAGGGAATCGTGGACCACATCGACGCGGACACGGAAGAGGCGCGGCTCAAATACGCGCGGCCGCTCAAGGTGATTGAAGGTCCGCTGATGGACGGCATGGGCGTGGTCGGCGATCTGTTCGGCTCCGGTAAAATGTTCCTGCCGCAGGTCGTGAAAAGCGCGCGCGTCATGAAGAAGGCGGTCGCGTATCTCCTCCCCTACATGGACGCGGAAAAGCAAGACGGCCAATCGTCCAGCGCGGGTAAAATCCTGATGGCGACCGTCAAGGGCGACGTGCACGACATCGGCAAGAACATCGTCGGCGTGGTGCTCGCCTGCAACAACTACGAAGTCAAAGACATCGGCGTCATGGTTCCGTGGGACACCATCCTCAAGGAAGCCAAAGAATGGGGCGCGGACGTCATCGGCCTTTCCGGACTCATCACCCCGTCGCTCGACGAGATGGTTCACGTCGCGAAGGAAATGGAACGCGAGGGGATGAAAACGCCGTTGCTCATCGGCGGCGCCACCACCAGCAAGAAGCACACGGCCGTCAAAATCGCGCCGGAATACGACGGCGTCGCCATGCACGTGCTCGACGCGTCGCGCGCGGTGACCGTGGTGCAATCGATTCTGAGCGGCGACGAGAAATTCAAGGCCGCGGTGAAATACGAATACAACGCGATCCGCGAGCAGCACGAAGCCTCGCAGGAGGTCCGCGAATTCATGCCGCTGGATAAAGCCCGCGCCAACGCGCTCGCGGCCGATTGGAAAGGCTACGTTCCCCCGAGCCCCGAGTTTCTCGGCGTTCGGAGCGTGGAGGTTTCCGTCGCGGAGTTGGCCGAATACATCGACTGGACGCCCTTCTTCTGGACGTGGGAGTTGGAAGGCAAATACCCGACCATCCTCGAGAAGGAAGGCGAGCTCGGCAAGCGCGCCCGCGAGGTGTTCGACGACGCCCAGGCGATGCTGAAACAAATCATCGAGGAAGACTGGTTCGCGCCCAAGGGCGTTCACGCCTTTTTCCCCGCGGCGCGCGTGGGCGACAGCGTGGAGGTCTACACCGACGAATCGCGGACCGAGAAACTCGACACGTTGCACTTCCTGCGTCAGCAAATGATCAAGAAGGACGACACGCCCAACCGCTCGTTGGCCGACTTCATCGCGCCGAAAGAAGCCAGCGCCGCCGACTACATCGGCGCGTTCACCTGCACCACCGGACCGGAGGTCGTCGCGAAGGCCGACGAATTCAAGGCCGACCACGACGACTACAACGCGATCATGGTTCAGGCGTTGGGCGACCGGTTGGCCGAGGCCTTCGCGGAGTATCTGCACAAACAAACCCGCGACGCGTGGGGATTCGGAAAAGACGAAAACCTCTCGCCCGCCGAGATGGTCAACGAGAAGTACCGCGGCATCCGCCCCGCGGCCGGCTATCCCGCCTGCCCCGACCACACCGAAAAGCGGACGATCTTCGAACTGCTCAACGCCACCGAACACACCGGCGTCGAGCTGACCGAGAGCATGGCCATGACCCCGCCCAGCGCGGTTTCCGGCCTCTACTTCTCGCACCCCGAGTCGCGCTACTTCCCCCTTGGCCGCATCAACAAGGACCAGCTCGCGGACTACGCCGAGCGCAAGGGATGGACCATCGAGAAGGCCGAGAAGTGGCTTTCACCCAACCTCGGGTATAATGTTTAGCGTGACGATTGAGCCGTGAGGCGTGATTATACGTGACGATTGAGGCGTGATTAAGCGTGAGGCGTGACTGGAGAACGCGATGAACTATGCTGACTGGGAAAATGAAGTTCCGCGGGTCATCCGCGACGACTCGCTTTGGACCTTGGAAGCGTACCGGCTCGCGTTGTTTCTTTCCGATATCAGCTGGGAGGACGCGAAGAAGTTGGCGTCCGATCGCGTCACGCGCTCGTTGTCGGATCAACTGTACCGTTCCGTTGGATCCATCAGCGCGAACATTGAGGAAGGGTATTCCAAACAGAGCTCCAAAGATCGCGCGCGCTTTTATGAATACGCGCTGGGCTCCGCGCGCGAAAGCCGCGGTTGGTTCTACAAAGCGCGGCATGTTCCAAGCGAAAGCGTCGCGGAACATCGAATGGACTTCACCACCCAAATCATTCGCCTCCTGATCAAAATGGTCCCCGACCAACGCGGCTATAAAATTAAAGAAGATACGGCGGAGTACGAAGCGGGCATAGGCCATCAAGAAATCCCGTTTTAGGCTAATCGTCGCGAAAAGGAATCACGGATCAATCGTCACGAAAAGGAATCACGGCTCACGGCTCAATCGTCACGAATTTAAAACAAAGAGAACAACCTATGAAAACAATCCTCGAACGCATGACCGAACGCCCCCTGATTTTCGACGGGGCGATGGGCACGATGATCTACTCGAAGGGCGTGTTCATCAACACGTGCTACGAGCACCTCTGCGTCACGAACCCCAAGCTGATCGCGGGCATTCATCAGGAATACGCCGACGCCGGCGCGGACGTGATCGAAACCAACTCGTTCGGCGCCAACCGGCCGAAACTGACCAGCCACGGGCTGGTTGATCAACTCGAGGCGATCAACCGCGCCGCGGTCCGGCTCGCCCGCGCGGCCGCCGGTGACGACGCGCTCGTCGCGGGCTCCGTCGGTCCCATTCTGAAATCGGGCCAGGTGTTTCTCGACAACCAGGCGGACGAGCTGGCGGAAATCTTCCGCGAGCAACTCTCGATTCTGGCCGACGAGGGCGTCGACTTCTTCATGCTCGAAACCTTCACGCATATCGAGGAGGCCCAACTCGCCGCGAACGTCGCGAAGGCGTTCGGCGTTCCCGTGTTCGTTTCGATAACGGTTAGCAAGGAAGGCGAAACCGCCAAGGGCCGCAAAATCGAGCAAATCATCCAAGCGTTGAACGAAGACGTCAACGTGGACGGCGTAGGCTTCAACTGCGGCGTGGGCCCCGCGGCCGCCTACAGCAACGCCGAACGCGCCCTGCCGCTGACCACCAAACCGTTGGTCATCATGGCCAACGCCGGTCTGCCGCAAGAGGTCGACGGCCGCATGATCTACATGGCCTCGCCCGAATATTTCACCGAATACGCCAAACGTATGATCGAGCTTGGCGCCCGCGGCGTCGGCGGTTGCTGCGGCACCACCCCGGCCGACATCGCGACGATGGCCAAAAGCGTCAAAACCATGACCGGCGTGAAAAAGCACGTCGCGATCTCCAGCCACGCGGAACGGGAAGCGCCGAACGTCGACGCGGTTCCGATGGCGGAAAAATGCGGCTTCGCGGCCAAGCTCGCCGCGGGCGAGAAGGTCACCAGCGTGGAGATCACGCCGCCGCGCTCCATCGACTTGAAGCCGATGCTCGCGCAATGCCAAACGTGCAAGGACGCCGGCGTCGACGCGATCAATATTCCGGACGGGCCGCGCGCCAGCGCGCGGATCTCGCCGATGGTCGCGGCGCTCGCGGTCGAGCGCGAGGTCGGCATCGAAACCGTGCTGCACTACTGTTGCCGCGACCGCAATCTGATCGGCATGCAGTCCGACCTGCTCGGCGGCTACGCGGGCGGGCTGCGGAACTATCTCATCATCACCGGCGATCCGCCCAAGCTCGGCGACTACCCGGACTCCACGCCCGTTTTCGACGTCGACGCGGTCGGGCTGACGCAAGTCGTCACCAACCTGAACCACGGCGTGGACGTGGGCGGCAACGCGATCAACCCGCCGACCGGCATTTTGATCGGCGTCGGCGCGAACCCGTGCGCGGTCGAGCCGGAGCGCGAGCTCCAGCACTATCTCAACAAGATCAACGCGGGCGCGGAGTACGCCATCACCCAACCGATCTTCGATCCGGAGGCGCTGCTGCGCTTCATGGACGCGGCCGCGTCCAAGGGTGGAACCATTCCGGTCGTCGCGGGCGTTTGGCCGCTGGTTTCCCTGCGCAACGCGGAATTTCTGGCCAACGAAGTGCCGGGCGTCGAGATTCCCGACGCGATCCTCGAGCGGATGAGCCACGCGAAAACGAAGGAGGACGGCCGCGCGCTGGGCATCGAGATCGCCCGCGAGATTTGCGCGGCCATTGCCGACCGCGTGGCGGGCTATCAGGTCAGCGCGCCCTTCGGCATCGTCGATCTCGCCCTGCGCGTGCTGGATTAGCGCCGCCCGCTATTTCTTCTTCGAGATCCAGATCGTTTCGTTTCGAGCCTCCGCGGTGGCGTCGATCTGAAAACAGATCTGCTCAATCATCGACATGACGGGCGAGTCTTGGGTGTTCACGCTCACCTTGACGTCTTTTTCCACGTCGCGGGCGCATACGATCGGCACGCCCGACAGATGCGTCAGCATGGTGAAGGCGTCGGAGGCGGCGAGATCTTGAATTCGAACGGGCGCCCCCGTCGCGCTCAGGCGCTCCAGGAAGCGTTGATCCGCCGTCTGGTCGATCTCCATCCGATAGGTCGTTTCGCCCACCTTGAAAAGCGCGCCGTTCGCTAGCGCGACCACTTCCGAGGCGGCCCCCGTTTTCACGTCAACGATTTTTCCGACGGGTTGCTCGGCCATGGCCAGCGCGGCCACCCCCAACGTCACGACGCCCACGCTCAAAAATTTTACTCCACGTTTCACGCATCTCTCCTGGTTATGTGGTCAACTCGGCCGCGCCGCGGCGGCGGGCTCATGGGCTGACCCGCGTGGAACATAGCGCCCAAGGCCTTCGCGCTTCAAGAACCGACGCCCGAACATTCCGCGGCTAGCACTTGCCGCGCGCCAAACGAACCTGTATATAGTACCGTTTTAGTGAGGTATTAAATGTTCAACGACTTAGAGAAACTCCAAGCGTCCTATCGCGAAGCCGACACCCAGTTTAAACTCGCGGGCGGCGCGGCGGGATGCATAAAGCTGGCCAACGACTTTTACGACGTGATGGAAACGCTGCCCGAAGCGCGCAAAATCCTGTTCATGCATCCGAGCGATTTAACGGAATCGCGCGAGAAGCTCGGGCGCTTTTTGGCGGGCTACATGAACGGCCCGGCGCTCTACGAGGAAAAATACGGGCCGATCGCGCTCGGCCCCGCGCACGCCCACCTGGCCATCGGAACGGCGGAAAAAGACGCGTGGCTCCTCTGCATGCGCAAGGCGCTCGACATGCAGCCGTGGGCGGAACCATTCAAGGATTTTATTTACGCGCGGCTTGAAACCCCCGCGGAACGCATACGCAACAGGCCTTAAGCCACCGTTTCCAACCACCGAAAGATCACGCCCGAGAGATCCGCGACGTTGATCGGTTTGGTGATGTAGTCGTCCATGCCGGCTTCCAGACACCGTTCCTTGTCACCCGCGAGGGCGTGCGCGGTCATGGCGATGATCGGCTGCCGCGGCGAATCCTCGGCGGTTTCCTTCCCGCGGATCGCCCGCGTCGTCTCGAGCCCGTCCATCTTCGGCATCTGCACGTCCATCAGGACGATGTCGTAGGCCGCGCTCGCCAGACGTTCGATCGCCTCGGCGCCATCGTTGGCCGCCTCGACCTCGCAGCCCATTTTTTTGAGGGTGCGCAACGCGACGGTCTGGTTGACCTTGTTGTCCTCGACCACGAGCACCCGCAACGGATGGTTCAGCGCGGCCAACGCGTTCTTCGTGGCCAACGCGATGTCGCGCGAGGCGTTTGGGTCGTCGTCGCCATGCCGCACGCGGGGCGCGGTCTTCACGAATTCGAAAGCCGTTTGCTCGGCGCGGGCGTTTTGCAGGTCGACGGGAATCTCGAACCAGAACACGGAACCTTGGCCGACCACGCTGGTCGCGCCGATTTCGCCGCCCATGATCTCCACCAACTGCTTGCAGATCGTGAGGCCGAGTCCGGTTCCTCCGTATCGCCGCGACGTCGAGGCGTCGAGCTGCTTGAACGCGTCGAAGATGCCCGCCAACTTTTCCCGCGCGATGCCGATGCCGCTGTCGCGGATTTCGAAGCGCAGATGAATATGGTCGGTATGATCGTTGGCGAGCGTCACGTTCACCGACACCTCGCCCTCTTCGGTGAACTTGATCGCGTTGCCGACCAGGTTCGTGAGGATCTGGCGCAGACGCCCGACGTCGCCGCACAACTCCGCGGGCGCGCCCGAGTCGACGCGCACCTTGAATGCGATGCCCTTTTTGCTGGCCTGCAGCGTGAAGATGGCCCGCAGATCCTCGACCAGGTTTTTCAGGTCGAAGTCCAGCACCTCGATATCCAAATGCCCCGCCTCGATCTTGGAGAAATCGAGGATGTCGTTCACGATCGAAAGCAGCGCGTTGCCGCTACGGCGCACCGCGCGCGCCAGATCGAGCTGATCTTCGTTCAAGTCGGAGTCGAGCAACAGGTTCGTGACGCCGATGATTCCGTTCATGGGGGTGCGAATCTCGTGGCTCATGTTCGCGAGAAACTCGCTCTTCGCGATGTTCGCGGCCTGCGCCTCCACCGCGAGTTTGTTGGCGCGCTCGCTCGACAGCTTTAGTTGCTCGTTGGCTTCCTGCAGCTTCTGGCGCGCCTCCTGCGTGTCCTCGTTCATGCTGACGAGAATGGCGATGTTCGCGTCGCGCTCGCGTAGCAGCTCGTCGGACACGTGTATCGTCTCGACCCGCTGATCGAGGTCGCGCTCGAGCTCCTTTTTCTGACTTTCCAGTCGGGCTTTGAGCTGACGATTCCGGATCAGCAACACCGCCAGGATCAACAACACGACGAGCTGGGCGGCCATGATCAGCGGCCACCAGCGGGCGGGATCGAAGGCGGGAGCGGACAGAGCGACTATGTGCGGAAGATTCATTTTTGCGATTACGCGGAAAGCCTCGCGCTTCCATTGACGGAGTTATTTCAGAAAACGCTCGATGGCGCGATCTATTCTTTCGACCACCCGCGCGCGCCCCAGCGTCGCGAGCATCGGAAACATCTCCGGCCCGGACTGAACGCCGCAGACCGCGATGCGGATCGGGGCCATCACCGCGCCGAATCCAAGTCCGGATTCCTCGATGAACGCGTGCAGCGCCTGGTCGGTGGAGGCCTCGTCGAACGTTTCGAGCGACAGAAACAGGTCTTTCAGCTTTTTGAGCAGGTCCGCGACGCCGTCCTTCTGTAACTTCTTGCGAACGGCTTTCTCGTCGAACGCGAAGTCCTCGGTGAAGAAATAACCCGTCATCGGGACGATGTCGGCGACGGTTTTGACGCGCTCGCGGATCAGGCCGAAGACGCGCTCGGCGTATTCCGGTTCCGCGTCGATTCCGGCCTGGTCGAGCGCCTCGAAGGCCATCGCCTCGAACTCGTCGAGCGGGAGCTTCAGCATGTATTCGCCGTTCATCCAGGTCAGCTTTCGCGGATCAACCTGCGCGGCGGAGGATTGGCAGCGCTCGAGCGTGAACGCCTCGATCATCTCGGCGCGGGTCATCACCTCGCGGTCGTCGCCCGGCGACCAGCCGAGCAGCGCGAGATAGTTGAACAGCGCGTCGCCGAGAAAGCCTTTGTCGCGGAAGTCGCCGACGAACGCGTCGCCGTCGCGCTTGGAATAGGGTTTGCCCTGGGCGTTCACGATCATCGGCAAATGCGCGAAGATCGGGACGTCGGCGCCGAGCGCCTCGTAGAGCGCGATGTGGCGATAGGTGTTCTCGATGTGGTCGTCGCCGCGGATGACGTGGGTGACGCCCTGCTCGAGGTCGTCGAGCACGTTCGCGAGGTGAAAGACCGGCGTGCCGTTGGAGCGCACGATGACGAAGTCCTGCATGTTCTCGGCCTTCTTGGAAAGCGTGCCCTTGATGCCGTCGTCGAACGAAACGTCGCGGCCGGGCATTTTGAAGACGACGCATTCGCCCTGTCCGGTTCCGCCTTTGTCTTCCTTGTAGGCCAGCCCTTTGGAAAGCAGCGTCTCCGCGGCGGCGAGATGCGCGTCCATCCGAGAGCTCTGATACAGCGGCTCCTCGTCGACGTCGAGTTTCAGCCAGGCCATCGCGTCGAGCAGCGTTTGAATCGCCTCGGGCGTGGAGCGCTCGCGGTCGGTGTCCTCGACGCGCAGCAGGAAGTCGCCGCCGGTGTGGCGGGCGAAGAGCCAGTTGTAAATGGCGGCGCGCATGTTGCCGATGTGGACGTTGCCGGTGGGGCTCGGCGCGAAGCGGGTGCGTGTTTTCATCGTTCAAATCTCCGAATGGCGCGGCGCGCGGCGTTGGCGACGTGATTTGTTCACGATTCACGTTTCGCGGCTCACGAAATTATTCTAGTTTCTCACTCCTTGAAAACGCCGGAGACTACCCATGCGGGCGCATGATGTAAAAGAAATCCTGATCGATAAACAGACCATCGCGAAGCGGGTCGACGAGCTGGTGGACGAGATCATCGAAAACGAGCGCCCCCAACAGCTGCTGGTGATTGGAATCCTGAAGGGCAGCTTCATGTTTCTGGCGGACCTGATGCGCGGCTTCCACCGCCACGACGCCCATCCGCGCGTCGATTTCATGACCCTGTCGAGCTATGGCGCCGACACCGTTTCCTCCGGCGTCGTGCGGATCGTCCACGACGTCCGCGAAAACCTCGTCGACGCGACCGTGCTGGTGGTCGACGACATTCTCGACAGCGGCCGCACCCTCGCCTTCACGAGAAAGCTGCTGCTCGAACGCGGCGCCAAAGCGGTTCACACCTGCGTGTTGCTCGACAAAAAGGCCCACCGCGCCGTCGAGTTCGAGGCCGACTACAAAGGCTTCGAGATCGACGACCAGTTCGTGGTCGGCTACGGCCTCGACTACGACAACCTCTATCGCGAGCTCCCCCACATCGCGAAAGTCAACTTTCACTAAGCCGCCGCGCTGTCCAACCCGCCCGTCTCGGATTCGTCTCCATTGATTGACAGGCAATGGTGATCGCATTACACGCTTTTTCTGGCGTTTTCATCGCTAAAGCCCTATGTTTACGGAACTTGACTTGGAAAAGGTTGGTTACGAGGTTCGATATGAAACGGAATGGGACACGAATAGTCACCCGCGGGTTGGCCGCCGCGACGGCTTTGGCCGCGGCGAACGCGGGCGCGGTGGTGGACTTCGAGACCGAGGTGCTGCCCGTTTTTCAGGAAAAATGCTTCCGGTGTCATAGCGGCCGCGTGAAAGAGCCCGCCGGTGGAGTCCGGCTCGACTCCGCGGAATGGATCATGAAGGGCGGCGAATACGGCTCGATCATCGAGAAGATGCAACCTGGCGAAAGCGAGCTCTACAAGCGCGTGACGAGGGAGGAAGGCCAGCGCGGCATCATGCCGCCCGCGGGCAAAGGCGATCCGTGCGCCACGGCGCAACTGGCGCTGATTGAACGCTGGATTCAGGAGGGCGCGCGCTTCGGCGCGTGGACCGGCGAGGAAGATCACGCCGCGACGAAACCGCCGAGACCAATCACCAACACCCGGCTTTCCATACAGAACTACGGGACCGAGGCCGGCATCCAGCTCGATTTCGCGCCCACGCCGGAGCATAAAACCAACCTCTCCCCCAAGCTGGTGAAAGCCAAGGCCGCGGAGATCGACGAGCTGATCGACGCGTACCGCGCGGCCAACGGGGTGGCGGCGGCGCCGCCCGCGAACGACCGGGTTTTCCTGCGC
>JARFRL010000040.1 GCA_029287275.1 Pontiella desulfatans | reverse complement strand
TCTCTTCGTTGACATTTTTACCGCGAGGGGTGAAGACCTGATTGACGTCTTTTCTTTGTGGCATATGAATGTTGTCCTTTTTTTGCCTAAATGATTTTTTTGTTTGTATCCCAACAACGCGCTTGCGGACAGGTGCTATACGGACGTCAGTATAACGCCTTCCCCGCGAAGTTCCGTGGCCCCACTCAGCCTAAGGGTTTTTTCTTTTCATAATAACTTTCAAACCTTAGCGAAACCGCGCGCGCGGCGGCAATCAAAAGCCGCCTGTTTCTATAGGGGTATCCACGGGCGCGCCCGACGCGCGGCGAGGTAGGGACGGATCGATGATCCGTCCGCGGGCGATTCGTTGCTTTCCATTCATTCGTTGCCCTCCCGCGGCACGCGTCGCTATCCGCGGAGGAAGAAGCGCCGGGCGTTTTGGTAGGTCAGTTCCGCGAGGGCTTCTTGGGAGACGCCGCGTAGTTCGGCGGCTTTTTCCAAAACGAAGCGGACGTTGGCGGGTTCGTTGAGCGGGCCGGGCGCGGTGGTGGGAAGTATGTCGGGCGCGTCGGTTTCGATGAGGATTCGGTCGTCGGGCACGGCGCGGATGGCGGGGCCGGCCTTGCGGGCGTTGGGCCGCGTGATGGAGCCGGAGAAGGAGATGTATCCGCCGCGTTTCACCAACTCCACGGCGATTTCCGCGGAGCCGCCGAAGCAATGAATCAGCAGGCCGCGGGGCAGCTCGCCGAATTGGTCGAGCAGCTCAACGAGCCGGCCCCAGGCGCGGCGGCAATGAATCGAGACGGGGCGGTTCAACGTCCGCGCCAACTCCATCTGCGCGAGGAACACCGTTTCCTGCTCCGCGTCGTCGCGGTCGTCGATGGCGTGGTCGATCCCGATCTCCCCCACCGCGGCGGCGGGATGTTCGAGCAGCATTTTTTCAAGCGTCGCGCGCCAGTCGGGCGAACGCTCCGCGATGAACCACGGATGGAGGCCGAAGGAGGGATGGACGCCTTCGTAGGTTTTCGCCAGCTCAACCACGCGCGGCCAGTCGGCCTCGCGACAGCCTTTCACGCCCATCGCGGTCACGCCGGCGGCGCGGGCGCGTTCCATCACGGCCGCGACGTCCGGAAACAGGCGGTCGTCCTGCACATGGTTGTGGGCGTCGAACAATTTCATTTTTGATCTCCGATTTTTGATTTCCGATTTTCGGATGGGCTCCGCCCATACCCTTTCAAAAGCAAGGCCGTCGGAGCCCCGTCCATCGAACGTCGCGTTTCAAACTTCAAAATCAGCCTCGGTGTTTGATGTAGTTGAGGGCCTGGCTGACGGGGAGTTCGTCGGAGGACGGCCCGTTGCGAATGTAGAAGTGCTCCTTGTTGCCGTCCTTCAGGAAGACCGGATCCTCGGAGCGGTCGCAGCGGACGACGCCGACGGTGAGACCGTCGATGGGAACGATGATGAAGCGGATGTATTTGGAATGGTCGGCGCCGATGTGTTTCGAGACGAGGTTCTTGAAGTGCAGGCGGCATTTGTCCTCGTTCTCGAACACGTCGCGTTCGAGGCCGGTGATCTCGCCGTCGTCGGTGACGCCGATGAGCAGGATGCCGCCGTCGGTGTTGAGGAAGCCGGCGACGCCTTTCATCCACGCGAGCTCGATTTCCTTGCCGGGTTTTTTGGCGTGGAGGTTCACGCGCATGGTGGACTTGAACTCGACGTAGCGGTTTTCGCCGCCGGCGATGATGGCGCGGACGCTGTCTTCGGGATGGGCGCGGTCGAACAAGGCGGTGGCGTCGGAGGGTCGGCCGTAGCGGCGGAGCATCCAGAACGCGAGACCGGTCGCGGCGAGGATGGAGGAAATCCCAATCAGCCAAAGCCGTTTGGAGCGTTGACCGGCGGGATCGAGGATGTCGCTTTCGGGCACCATGACGCAGATCCAGGTGGTGCGGCGGGCGGCGTCGAGCGGGCGGAAGCCGCACCACCAGACCCGCCCTTCGTGCTGGATGGAGACCACGTTGTCGATCAATTGCCGGTCGTTCAACCAGTTCGCGTGCACCTTGCGCGCCAGCGCGTCGTTGGCTTCCGCGACGGGAACGAAGTCGGATTGGAGGGCGTCGGACTCGGGGATGTAGAGCTTGGCGTCGCGGCGGAATATGAAGATCTGGCTTTCCTCGCTCGGCGCGAGCGCGGCGATGGGCTCGAACATATCGTCGAGCAGGACGTCGAACGCGATCACGACGCGCTGGTCGTCTTTCCCGCGAACATACGAGGCCGAGGCGGTGACGCCGACCTCGCCGGAGGTGAAGAATTTATAGGGTTCGGTCCAGTGGATCTCGTCGTCCGCGAGGGCGGGCGCGAACCAGGGCCGTTGGCGCGGATCGTACGCGGAGTCGGTGTGGACGGTTTCCGCGGCCTCGAAGTCGGCGGTCCAGCGGGTTTCCTCGGCCCGGCGCTGGCCGCGGACGGTCGCGACCTGACGGGAGCGATAGCCGTCTTCGGCGACGCGCATGTAAAAGCTGTCGCCTTGGAGATCCGCGACGGAAACGCCGTTGAGCAGCGGCTCTCTTTTGAGGATGGGGAACAGAAGGCGCGTCAGATCGTCGAGGTTGTCGATGGCGAACGCTCCGTTCGCGCCCCAGTCGCGCGTGAGACCGAGCGTGGATTCCATCGCGCCGCTGACGGCGAGAAATTCGCCCACGGCCTGGTTGGAGGCCTTTTGAATGTACTGCTCCGAAATCTCCACGCGCGCCTGCGAGGCGAGGTACGCCACCGGCGCGATCACGGCGGCCGACAGCACGATCAGCAAGATGATGATGTCGCGCGCGACGCGGCGGGAAGTCCATTTTTTCTTCGGCATGAAGGGGTCGCTCCGGGTTGGCTACATGAACGGGCGCGCCCAGCCCAGGAAGCCCTTCATCAAGCGCGCTTGAATGACGGTGGACGAGCTGGGCACTTCGGGGAAGTAGCCGACGTTGATATAGTTGTTCTGAAAATTCGGGTCGCGCGGCGGAAGCGGCGCGTGACCGTCCTTGAGCTCGTAGTTGGTGGTGTAGCGGTAGGGCCAGATGTCGAACACCGGCAGCGCGGTGGAGATGGCGCCGATGAAGCCGCTGAAACGGGAGATGACCGGCGTGGTGGGCCCGCGGCTGACGGTCCAGGCGTTGCGCGGCGCGCAGGCGTTGAGAATCAACCGCTCCAACTCGAGCGCGACCTCCACGTCGGCGATGAACACGCCGCATTCGGTGTTGAGCTTGGCGGAGCGCGGATCGAAGTTGTGCGAGCCGATCAACGCGATCTTCCCATCGAGCACCAACGATTTCGCGTGAATGCAGAGTAGCGGCCCGGCGCGCTCGATTTGGTCGATGTCGGCGCGGTCGACGCCCGCCTCGCGGATCGCCTGCTCAACCAACGCGTCGAGCCCGTGGACGTAGGCGTGTTGGTCGGCGGGATAGGGTTTGGATTCATAGATGTCGATGCCGGTTTTCTTGTAGAGTTCCTTGCGGTGCTTGAACGAGAGCGCGTACACGTGCGTGTGGTCGGCCGCGGCGAGGCTGTTGCTGGAGCCGATGACGCGGAAGTTCGGGTGTTGCTCGCGGAGCTTCTTGAAGCCCTTCCGGACGTCGCGGCTGTAGATCAAGTACGGCGTTTGATAAACGAGGCGGTCGGAACTTTCCGAAAGAAGGAACTCGAACCACTCGTCGAAATCCATGCGCTCCTTGCCGCCGTTGAATTTGCGCGGCGTGTCGTAGATGAACGTCACCGCGTCGGCCTCGTGGATCGTGATGGTGGTTCGGGTTTTGGAGAGCGCGTGGTCGTTCGCCCGCGCGTCGACTTCCGCGAACATCCAGGCGTCGTTCGCCGACGCGAAGCGGGCGGGTTCTTGCGGCAGCTTCTCGAACGCGCGGCGGACGTCGGTCAGTTGCGTCAGGAAAACCGCGTCGTGGTCCTGCCAGAAGAGCTCGAACGAATCCAGCATGTCCATCACGGCGGGTCCGGCGACGACCACGTCGCGGTCGCGGAAGAGGAAGTGCGGATTCCGGTCGTAATATTTGCCCTCGTAGTTGCGGCCGCCCGCGATGCCGATCCGCCCGTCCACCAGCAACAGCTTGTTGTGCATGCGGCGGTTCATGCGCTTGGTTTTGAACACGAGGTTTTCCCAGAAACCGATGCTTCCGACCACGGCGTTTTCCGACAGCGGTTTGTAGAGCGCGATCTCCAGATTACGATGCGCGCGGGCCATGCGCGCCAGCGTGTCCGGCGAAGCGGGCAGGTTCATCGCGTCGATCAGCACCCGCACCGTCACGCCGCGCTCGGCGGCCTTCACCAACTCGTCGAACACGAAACGGCTGGTCGGATCGTCCTTCCAGATGAACGTCTGGAGCTCGATGGAGCGCCGCGCGGCGCGGATCAGGTGGACGCGCGCCAGCAAGGCGTCGTCGCCCAGCTCGAGGATGCCGACGTACTGCTCCGACCGGCCGTTCTCCAGATTTTTCCAGGCCGCGTCCGCGGCGTCCTGGAATTCGGACGTGATCGGTTGGGCGTCGGTGATTTCGTAGGATTTAAGCCGCTGATGGAAAAACGCGTTTTCCAACTCCCGCTCCGGCACGCTCGAACAGCCCGCGAGAACGCCGGCGGTCAGCAGGATCCATATCTTTTCAACTCCACGCATCGGGAAGCACTCTTATCGATTGAGCGCCGCGAAGCAACCCAATCCCGAGCGCGTCGTTCCGCGAACCGCGCCGCGGCGCGAGGACGGAACGCCCCGTTCCGCCTCGCCGAATTCTAGTCCTTATTTGGTTGCCCCCCTATGGGCCCCCCTTTATATTCGCCGCTCGTTTTTAGGGAAAACCTTTATATTCAACCAACTACCAGGAGACTAATTATGTCAGAAATCGTAGATGTATTGGCCCGTGAAATTCTCGACTCGCGCGGCAACCCGACCCTCGAAGTGGATATCGTGCTTGATTCCGGCGCCACCGGCCGCGCCGCGGTTCCGTCCGGAGCCTCCACCGGCGTCAACGAAGCCCTCGAGCTGCGCGACGGCGACAAATCCCGCTACCTCGGCAAGGGCTGCGAAAAGGCCGTTGACAACGTCAACGACCTCATCGCGCCGGCCGTCATCGGCATGGACGCCATCGACCAGAACGGCATCGACAACCTGATGCTCGAACTCGACGGAACCAAAACCAAGTCCAAGCTCGGCGCCAACGCGATTCTGGGTGTTTCCCTGGCCGTCGCGCACGCCGCCGCCGACGAACTCGGCATTCCGCTGTTCCGCTACATCGGCGGCACCAACGCCAAAGCCCTGCCGGTTCCGATGATGAACATCATCAACGGCGGCTCCCACTCCGACGCCCCGATCGCGTTCCAGGAATTCATGATTCGTCCGATCGGCGCGCCGACCTTCAAAGAAGGCCTGCGTTGCGGCGCGGAAGTCTTCCACGCGCTCAAAGCCATCATTAAAGGCAAAGGCCTCTCCACCGCGGTAGGCGACGAAGGCGGATTCGCGCCGAACTTCGCCGGCGGCACCGAGGAAGCCCTCGACTCCATCATGCAGGCCGTTAAAGACGCGGGCTACGAGCCGGGCAAAGACGTGACGATCGCCCTCGACTGCGCGGCGTCCGAGTTCTTCGAAGACGGCGTTTACAACTACGCCAAGTTCGAAGGCGAAAGCGGCGCCAAGCGCTCTTCCTCCGAACAGTCCGACTACCTCGCCGACCTCATCTCCAAGTACCCGATCGATTCCATCGAAGACGGCATGAACGAAGAAGACTGGGAAGGTTGGAAGATCCTCACCGACAAGATCGGCGACAAGTGCCAGCTCGTGGGCGACGACCTGTTCGTCACCAACGTGGACTATCTCTCGCGCGGCATCAAGGAAGGTTCCGCCAACTCGATTCTCATCAAGGTCAACCAGATCGGCACGCTGACCGAGACCCTCGACGCGATCGAAATGGCGCACAAAGCCGGATTCACCGCGGTGGTTTCCCACCGTTCGGGCGAAACCTCCGACAACACGATCGCGGACATCGCGGTCGCGACCAACGCCGGCCAGATCAAAACCGGATCGCTCAGCCGCTCCGACCGCATCTCCAAGTACAATCAGCTGCTCCGCATCGAGGAAATGCTCGGTTCCGACAGCCGCTACGGCGACGCGTAACCCACACTTCGGTGTGATTGAAAGGCGGCCTCCGGGCCGCCTTTTTTATTGCCGCCCGGACTTGTTGAAATCAGATATCCCGTTATATTTCAACCCATGCGAATCACGCGTTAATCACCACGGCTCACGTTCATATGCAACAAACGGAAAAATACTGGAACCTGATCAACCGGATCGTGCTGATCGCCGTCATCGTCATGGCGGGCGTTGGCGTGGTGCTGGCCTTCACGCCGAAGGTGCGGCAGCTGCGCGACTACCAAGGCCGCAACGACGCGTTGCGCCAGCGCATCGAAATCACCGTCGCGGCCGAGCAGGAGCTGAAAAACAAGCAGCGCCGTTTCCAGTCGGATCCGCGGTTCGTGGAAAAAGTCGCGCACGAAGTCGGCTACGCCCGTTCCGACGAAACCATCTTCCACTTCCCCGAAGAAACCGGAGAGCGCTGATGCGGCCCGGCCGCGATCAGCAGTCGAAGGTCGAAGGTCGGAATGTCGAAGGTCTTCAAGAGAATAGACCTTCGACCTTGGACGTTCCGACTTTAGACCCCGCCCCCATCGTCTGGACCATCGCGGGCTCCGATTCCGGCGGCGGCGCGGGAATACAGGCGGACCTCAAGGTGATGAGCGCGTTCGGCGTTCACGGGTGCTCCGTCGTCACCGCGCTCACCGCGCAAAACACGCGCGGCGTTCGAGCCTCCGAACCCGTCTCCGCGGCCATGCTGCGCGCCCAGCTCGACGCGCTCAAGACCGACCTGCCCCCCGCCGCCCTCAAGACCGGCATGCTCGGAAGCGCCGAGACCTGCGAAATCGTCGCCGAGTTTCTCCAAAGCGTCGACGCGCCGATCGTCTGCGATCCCGTTTTGAAATCCACCTCCGGCTCCGCCCTGCTCGACCCCGCGGCGCTGGACGTGTTGATCCACGCGATTTTTCCGCGCGTCGCCGTGCTGACGCCCAACCTGCCCGAAACCGAAGCGCTGATCGGGCACGCGATCGGGCGGATCGAAGACGCCGCGGAGGAAATCCTCGCGCTGGGCGTGGCGTCCGTGCTGATCAAAGGCGGTCACGCCGAGGGCGACCAGTGCCGCGACTATTGGAGCTCGGGAACCGAAAGCCGGTGGCTCACCGCGCCGCGCGTCGCCACCCGCCACACGCATGGAACCGGCTGCGTGCTCTCCTCCGCCATCGCCAGCGCGCTCGCGCTGGGGCAACCCGTTCCCGAGGCCGTGGCCACCGCCAAAAACTACCTGACCGACTGCCTGCTCTCCCCCGCGAACGTCGGCGAAGGGCACGGCCCGATGCTGATCAAACCGCGCGACGCTTCGCCGCTTTAACCCTTTAACTTTTCGCCCATTTCCCTATTGTTCTCCTCATGGAACAGCTAACGCTCTATTTGACTCTTTTGCTCGCGGGCTTCGTGCTGATCGGCATGGAGATTTTCATTCCCGGCGGCATACTCGGAATCTTCGGATCAATCGCCTGGGCGATCGCCGCGGTGGTCGGCTGGCGCAACTTCCCCGATCCCTGGAACATGATCAGCGCGTTCGCGTTGCTGGTGTTCGGCATCCTGACGTTCGTGATCTGGATTCGCTATTTCCCGAAAAGCCGCGTTGGAAAAGGCCTGTCGCTGAAAGACAGCTCGGCGGATTATAAATCGCACAAAAGCGCCGACGTGAAAATCGGCGACCGCGGCGAGGCGGTTTCCACCCTGCGGCCGTCCGGCATCGCGAAATTCAACGGCGCGCGCGTCGACGTCGTCGCGGACGGCGAATGGATTGAAAGCGGCGACGCCGTTAAAGTGTCCTCCACCTCCGGCGGCCATGTCTCCGTCGTGAAAGCGTGATTCCCATGCGCCTGAAAACCTTCCTTATCGGACTTCTCGTCGCCGCGGCGTCGCAAGCGCCGGCGGTTGAATTCGTCGCGACCAACGTCTACGCGGTCGCTCAAGACGCCGTCGTCGCGGACGAACAATGGGTCGTCGCCGGACTCGCCGAAACCGCGGGCGTGTTTGAAAACGATCTCAACATTCTGACCGGCAACCCGCTCAATCTCAGCGGCGTGTTCGAGGGCAACCTGATGGGCGTGGCCTCTTTGGAGGCCATCATGGACGGCGAGGCGAAGCGCAACCTGCGGCTCGTCGCGACCACCGTGAAAATCAACGGCGTCGTTGGCGGCAACGTGATGGCGCTGGCCGACACGATCCTGCTCGGCACCAACTCCGTCATCGGCGGCGACGCGATTCTGATCGCGAACAGCGTCGTGCAGGAAGGCGTGATTCAGGGCGACGCGTCCATCACGGCCACGCGCGCCGCCACCCTCGCGGGCCGAATCGAAGGCGACGCGCGGGTCAGTTCCCAGGAAATCCTGTTCGACCGCGACGCGCGCGTGCTCGGCGGGCTGCGATACAAAGCGCCCAAGGAAATCTTTCCCGACGAAGGCATCGTGGGCGGCGAGCTCCGCCGCGTGTTTCCGCCCTCCATCTTCGCGCCGAACCGATTGAAAATGATCGGCGTCTGGTTCATCGCGGCCTTCCTGGCCGGCGTTCCATTCATCTCGCTTTTCCCAATGACCACCGCGATGGCGGCGCAGTTGGTCCGGCGTTCGCCGTGGAAGTGCCTCGCGGTCGGTTTCGTCGCGGCCATGGCGCTGCCGATGTTCGGCCTGATGTGCGTCACCTCGCTGGTCGGCCTGCCGCTGGGCGCGCTGTTGCTCGCGTCGTGGGGCGTCCTGTTCTACTTGAGCCGAATCATTCTGGGCCTGGTGATCGGCACCCTGATCCTGCGCTCCATCGGCACCTCCGTCGGCCGCGTGCTGCTCTCGATGGCGCTGGGCCTCGCGCTGATTTATCTGGCCACCGTGATTCCGTCCATCGGCGTTCCCGTGCAAATGACGGTCTTGTGGCTGGGCATGGGATCGCTTATACTCGCCCTGCTTGAAAAGCGGAGGCTCATCCTGCAAGTGCCCGCGAATTTAAAGAAACTTGAAGAACTGAGAGACGAAAGATTCAACCCCGAGGAGAATATAAAATGAGCTGGACCTACATCGTTGTCATCCCACTCGCCCTGATCCTGCTGGTCTTTTTCGGACTGGCCATTTCCGTGATCAACCTCTGGGTCCGCGCTCTTTTCGCGGAAGCCCCGGTTCGCATCCGCGATCTGATCGGCATGAAGCTGCGCCACGTGCCCCCGAGCCAAGTGGTGCTCACCTACATCTCGGCCATCAAGGCCGGCGTGGAAATGACCACCGGCATGCTGGAGGCTCACTACCTCGCCGGCGGTAGCATGCAGAACGTCGTCCGCGCCATGATCGCGGCCGACAAAGCCAACATCGAGTTGAAGTTCCAACAAGCCGCGGCCATTGATCTGGCCGGCCGCAACATCGTCGACGCCGTGCAGACCTCGGTCAACCCGAAGGTCATCGACTGCCCCGATCCGGAAAAAACCGCGGGCGGCATGCTCGACGCCGTGGCCAAGGACGGCATCCGCCTCTTGGTGAAAGCCCGCGTGACCGTGCGCACCAATCTCGAGCGCCTCGTCGGCGGCGCCACCGAGCAGACGATCATCGCCCGCGTCGGCCAAGGCATCATCAGCGCCATCGGTTCGATGGTTTCCTACAAGGAAGTGCTCGAAAATCCCGACGCCATCAGCCGCAAGGTGCTCAACAGCGGTCTCGACGCGCAGACCGCCTTCGAGATCGTTTCCATCGATATCGCCGACGTCTCCGTGGCCGGCATCGGGCAGATCGCCAACGTCGGCGCCAAGCTCGAAACCGACCGCGCCGACGCCGACAAGATCATGCGTCAGGCCGAGGCCGAAGGACGCCGCGCCATGGCCATCGCGCAGGAACAGGAAATGCGCGCCCGCGTTCAGGAAATGCAGGCGAAAGTGATCGAGGCGCAAGCCGAGGTTCCGCTGGCGATGGCCGACGCCTTCCGCAAGGGCAATCTGGGCGTGATGGATTTCTACCGCATGCAGAACATCATGGCCGACACCTCCATGCGCGAGTCGCTCGCCGGCGGTGACGAAGAACCCGAAGACGCGGGAAAATAAGAGCGTCCATCGATTTCACGGATTCCGGGCGCGAAGCGCTCTAATCCGTGAAATCCGTGGATAAAGGAATTTATCGTGGAAGATCTGGTTCCATTTTTAATCTTCATCGTGATCGCGCTGATCAACCTGGTGAAGTTCGTGCTCGAAAAAGGAGCGAAGGGCAAGCGCCCTTCCGCGCCGAGCGACGGGCCCGCGCCCAAGCGCCAGCCCTCCTCCCTCGAGGAGTTCTTCGAAAACCTCGCGGAGAAGCTCGAGCCGAAACCCGCGCCGGCTCCCGACTGGCCGGAGGGCTACGAGCGTCCGGACTACATGAAGGAGATGGAGGCGTTCGAGCGGGCGAGCGAAGAGCCCGACCGGAAACCCGTCGCCGAAACCATTCCCTTCTCGCCGGAGTTGGTCGAGATCAAGATGGAACCCGTTCCGCCGGTCGCCGACATCCATGCCGCGACGCAAAAGATGGCGATGAAATCGATGCCGTCGAGCATCGCCAGCCTGAAAGGATCGCGCATCGCCACCGCCCCGATTCTACGGAGCGGAACCGCGGGAAGCATCGACTTTCCTCTGGGCGACAAAGCCGCGCTGAAAAAAGCGATCATCGCGAACATCGTCTTTTCTCCACCGCGCGCCTTCGCCACCGACTTCGAAAACACCATCGTGAAATAACGACTTCCGCGGATTGGAAGTTGCCAACCCGCGCGGGGTTTAGCTTAATAAGCGAATGAACGACATCTCGTTGACCCACCTACTCGACGTCGCGATCTGCGCGGCGGAAGCCGCCGGCAAGCACGCGCTTGAAAACAAGCATCGCCGGACCGAA
>JARFRL010000174.1 GCA_029287275.1 Pontiella desulfatans | reverse complement strand
TGCCGCCGAACCTCCCGATCATGCGCCTCACGACCGACACGCTCGACGAGGAGCTCGTCGCGCCGAAGTGGAACATGGCCAAGGGCCAGTTCAAGGATTACGTCATCCAGCAGATGATCTGCCGCGAATGGAAACAAGGCGATCTGTGGAGAGGAAAGGTTGAAGAGTTTCAGGGTTCCAAAGTGGAAGAGGAGCTCCGCGAGGCTGAAACCCGTTCCCCCTTCAACATCGTCGAAACCAGCGATGGTTCGACGACCTTCTGGAACACCGATGTGAAAGAGCACTACCACACACCCGCCGGCGCGCGGCTGGAGGCGGAGGAAAAATATCTCGCGCCCGCGAACCTGATGGAGCGGGTGGCGAAGGGCGTTGTCGCGCTGTTGGACGTCTGCTGCGGCCTGGGCTACAACTCCCTCGCGGCGAGGGAAATCGCCGCGACCGCGCGTCACGCGTTGGACATTACCGCGCTGGAGATGGATCGCCGCGTGGTGGGCGCCGCCGCGAGGAGCATCCAAACATCGGACGCCGATTCTTTTGATTGGAAAAGGATTCTGCGCGAACTGCACGACCATCAGGAATCCCAAATCACGCCTCAATCGTCAATCGTCACGCACTGGGGCGACGCGCGGCACACCCTCACCAAACTCGGGTCCGGCGCGTACGACCTCGTTTTCCTCGACGCCTTCTCCACGCAACGCAACAGCGAGCTGTGGACGGTCGATTTCTTCCGCGAACTCGAGCGCGTCATGAAACCCGACGCGGTGTTGCTGACCTACTGCGCCGCGATCCCGGTTCGATCCGGGCTGATGGAAGCGGGCTTCTTCGTGGGCGAGACCGATCCAATCGGCCGCGCCCGCGGCGGCACCCTGGCCGCCATGCGCGCGGAGGACGTCCACATCCCGCTTCCGGAGCATGAAATCCGGATGATCCGCGAAACGACGCGCGGCCTGCCATACAGCGATCCGACCGGCGTCTGGACCAACAAGGAAATCCTGCGCGATCGGCAGGAACGCATCCTCGCGGTGAAAGAAGAATCGCGGATGAGCCCCGATAAACACTGATTTTATCGCGTGAACGGGCTTTGCCGGATTTTCGTTCGTTCCATCAAATCCAGATCCGTATCGATCCGCGTTCATCCATGGTTCATTTCATGCCCGTAATGATCGGAAATGAGGCTTTTAATCAGGGGATTTCTATGGTTAATTCCGCCCCCTTATGACGAATCAAAACCATCTTACTGAAGACCTTCGGGTCACGGAACTCAAGAAACTGATCTCGCCCGCCAAGCTCAAGGAAGAGCTCCCGCTGGGCGCCGCGCTCACCGAAAAGGTGCTCGCCGATCGTAAAACCGTGCGCGACATCATTCACCGCGAAGACGACCGCCTGCTGATCGTCATCGGGCCCTGCTCCATCCACGATCCGGTCGCGGCGCTCGATTACGCCCGCCGCCTCGCCAAGCTCGCCGAACAGGTCAAGGACCGCTATTTCATCGTCATGCGCGTCTATTTCGAGAAACCGCGCACCACCATCGGCTGGAAAGGCTTCATCAACGATCCGCATCTCGACGATTCGTGCGACATGGAGTTCGGCTTACGCGCCGCCCGCGCGCTACTGCTCGACATCGCGAATCTCGGCCTGCCGATCGCCACGGAGTTTCTCGACCCGATCGTTCCGCAGTACACCGCGGATCTCGTCAGCTGGTCGGCCATCGGCGCGCGCACCACGGAATCGCAAACGCACCGCGAAATGTCGAGTGGCCTCTCCATGCCCGTCGGCTTCAAGAACGCGACCGACGGCAACATCGAAATCGCGATCAACGCCATCGAGTCCGCCAGCAATCCCCACAGTTTTCTGGGCATCGACCAGGACGGGCGCACCGCGGTCGTCACGACCACCGGAAACCCCAACACGCACCTCGTGCTGCGCGGCGGCAAACAACCCAACTTCCAATACCCGGAAGTCACCTACGCGGCCTGTAAGCTGGAAGCCGCGGGTCTGGAGCCGTCGCTCATGGTCGACTGCTCGCACGCCAACGCGAGCAAAGTCGCGCGCAATCAGGTCAAGGTGTGGAACAGCGTCCAGGCGCAGCGCGCGAAAGCCGACTGCCCGATCACCGGCGTCATGATCGAAAGCTTCATCGAAGAAGGCAATCAGAAGATTTCCGAAGACCTCGTCTACGGTCTTTCCATCACCGACCAATGCGTCGACTGGGAAACCACCGAGAAGATGCTTTTGTCGTAACCGAGGCTGAAAGCCTCGGCTACATCCCCGCCAACTCGCCCACGGTGATCGCGCCCCACCCCGATTGCGCGAGCAGGTGCTCCAACAACAGGGCGGACGCGACGGCGTCGTAGAGCGCGTCGTGCGCCGTCTTCCCCGCGCACATCTCGTCGACCCGCGGCTTGAGCTCTAGCATCACGATCAGATCTTCCAAGGCGTACGACGGGCAACCGGGCCAAGCGACGCGCGCGATCTTGAGCGTGTCGATCCATAAGCCGAACTGATGCATGGGCGCCATCAGACGGGTGAACTTTTTCTCCGTCGCGACATTGTGCGCGCAGAGCGGAAACTCCGTCAGCCGCGGCTTGATTCGCGGCCAGAGCTCCAACGGCGTAGGCGCCGCCGCGATCTCGTCGCGCAACGCCGCGTGGCGTCCGGGCGCGTGTGGATTGAACGGCCGATTGGCGTCCACTTTCAGCAGGCTTTCGAACATGCTGTCGGAGTCGACCGCGCCGCGGCGCAACGTCACCATGCCAATCTGCCACGGCTCGGCCGCGAAACCGCGGACGGAGCCCGTCGTTTCGTAGTCCAGCACCGTGACGTCGGCAAGAAAAATGGCCATGGTTGAATCCATGGCCATGATTAAACACGAAGTCACAAAGGACTCAAAGATTGAAAAGTGGAGCACTTCGCGCGCTTCGAGCCTTTGTGTTGGTTTATTCGTTTAGAGCGCGAGCAGAAGCGGCTCCTCGAGCGCTTCCACGATCCAGCGGATGAACCGCGCGCCGTCGGCGCCATCGATGATGCGATGGTCGTACGAGAGCGACAACGGCATCATCAGCTTGCCATCCTGTTGGACCGCGCGGCCCACACCCAGAATCGCGACTTCCGGAGCATTGATGATCGGCGTGAAGAACGTGCCGCCGATTCCGCCGAGGTTGGTGATGGTGAACGTGCCGCCCTGAAGATCCGCGAGCGCGATCCGCCCTTCGCGGGCCTTGGCGGCGATCCCGCCGAGATCCTTCGCGAGCTCGATCATGTTCTTTTGATCCGCGTCGCGGATGACCGGAACCATCAGGCCCTTCGGCGTGTCGACCGCGATGCCGATGTTGTAAAAATCCTTGTAGATGATTTCCGCGGCGTCCGCGTCGATGCTGCAGTTGAAGTTCGGGAACGCCTTCAGCGCGGACGCGACGACCTTCACCAGAATGGCGGTGACGGTCAGCTTGGCGCCTTCGGCCTCGGCCTTTTTCGCGAACTTCTTGCGGAGCTCGTCGATATGCGTGATGTCGGCCCAGTCCTGCTGCGTGACGTGCGGAATGGTCGTCCAGCAATGGGTCATGTGGTTCATGGTCGCCTTGCGAATGCCGGACATCTTCTCGACGCGGGAGGCGCCTTGGACGCTCGGACGGCTTCCAGCGCCGCCCCCGTTCTCCAGCGAGCTTTTCGCGAAATGCTTCACGTCCTCCATGCTGATGCGACCGCCGGTGACCGACGGCGCGACTTGATGAATGTCCACGCCCAGTTCGCGCGCCAGACGGCGCACGTTCGGCGCCGCGGATACGGCGTTGGCCGGCTTGACCGGTTTCGCGGGTTCCGGCGCGGGAGGCGGGGGCGGAGGCGCGACGACAACGGGCTGTTCCGGCTCGCGGGTCGGGGCGGCCGGCGCGGCGGCCGGAGCCGGCGCGGGTTTCGGCGCGGGCGCCGCGGCGGCCGCGGAACCTTCGATCGTGAACACGAGCTGGCCGACGCTGATGGTATCGCCTTGGGCGACGTGTATCGCGGAGACGGTTCCGGTCGCGGGCGACGGAATTTCCATGCTGGCTTTGCCCGCTTCGATTTCGAGCAGGGACTGCCCTTCCGTCACGCTATCTCCTTCCGCGACGAGCACGTTGATGACGTCGCCGGATTCGATGTTCTCGCCGAGGTCCGGGAGTTTGAATTCGATGGGTCCCGTGGCCGCGGCGGCGGGCGCTTCGACCGCGGGAGCGGGCTCCGCTTCCGGAGCGGCTTCGGGCTCCGCGGCGGGGGCGGGCTCTTCGGCCGGCGCTTCCGCGGCGGGAGCGGCTTCGCCACCCGCGTCGATCGTGAAGGCCAGTTGGCCCACCTCGATCGTGTCGCCTTGCGCGACGTGGATGGCGCTGATGGTTCCGGCCGCGGGGGCCGGGATTTCCATGCTGGCTTTCCCCGCCTCGATTTCGATGAGGGATTGCCCTTCGGTGACGACATCGCCGACGGCGACGAGCACGTTGATCACGTCTCCGGATTCGATGTTTTCTCCCAGCTCCGGGAGTTTAAATTCAAGCGCCATGGTTCTATTCTCCTACCGGATTGGGTTTGCTGGAATCGATGCCCAGATCCTTGCGGGCTTTTTCCAGCTTCTTCTTATCAAACTCGCCTTTTTCAGTCAGCGCGGAAAGCACGGTGAAGGCGATCGCGTTCGCGTCGACCTCGAAGTGCTCGCGCAACGCGCGGCGCCCATCGGACCGTCCGAAGCCGTCGGTTCCGAGCGCGGTGATCCCGCCGGGGACCGATTTGGAAAGCGCGGTCGGAAGCAGTTTCATGTAGTCGGAGGCCGCGATGACGGGGCCGGTCTCGCCTTCGAGACATTCGGTGATGTAGGCCTTCGCGTCGTTGCCGTTGCGGACCTGTTCGCGTTCCACGTCGAGCGCGTCGTTGATCAGGTTTTTGTAACTGGTGACGGACCAGACGTTGGACTCGATCTTGTACTTCTCCTTCAGCAACGCCGAGGCCTTGACCGCTTCGGGCAGGATCGCGCCGGAACCAAGGATCTGCGCCTGGGCTTTGTCGGACGACTGGAACTTGTACATGCCTTTGAGAACGCCCTCGTCGCAGTTTTCCGGTTTCGCGGGCTGCTCGTAGTTGTCGTTCATCAAGGTGATGTAATAGTAGATCTGCTCGTTGTCGACGTACATGCGGCGGATGCCGTCCTTGATGATGACCGCGAGCTCGTAAGCGTAGGCCGGATCGTACGCGACCAGGTTCGGGATGGTGAGCGCCAGCACGAGGCCGTGCCCATCCTGATGCTGCAGCCCTTCGCCGGCGAGCGTCGTGCGGCCGGCGGTGGCGCCCATCAGGAAGCCTTTGCAGCGGGCGTCGCCCGCGAGCCAGGCGGAATCGCCGATGCGCTGGAAGCCGAACATGGAATAGTAGGTGTAGAACGGAATCGTGTTGATGTTGTGGTTGGCGTAGGCCGTGCCCGCCGCGATGAACGAGGAGAACGCGCCGGCTTCGGTGATTCCCTCTTCGAGAATCTGGCCGTCCTTTTCCTCCTTGTAGTAGAGCAGGTTGTCCTTATCGACCGGCTCGTACTGCTGGCCGGAGTGGGCGTAGATGCCGACCTGGCGGAACAGCGCGTCCATGCCGAACGTGCGGGCCTCGTCGGGAACGATCGGAACGACCAGCTTGCCGATGTTTTTATCGGACAGGAGCTTCGACAGCACGCGCACGAACACCATCGTGGTGGAAACGGGTCGCTCGGAACCGGCGTCGAATTCCTGGAAGATTTTATCCGCGGGCATGTCCACGGGCGTGAACTCCGTCAGGCGCGTCGGCACGTGCCCGCCGAGCGAGGCGCGGCGGGTTTTGAGATATTGCATTTCGGGGCTGTCTTCCGGCGGGCGGTAGAACGGCACGCTGTCGATGTCCTCGTCGGAAATCGGAATGCCGAAACGACTGCGGAACTCGCGCAGCGAGTCCTCGCCGAGCTTTTTCTGGGAGTGCGTGATGTTCTGGCCTTCCCCGGCCGTGCCCATGCCGTAGCCTTTGACGGTTTTCGCGAGGATGACCGTCGGGCGGCCCTCGGTTTCCTGGGCCGCCTTGTACGCCGCGAAGATTTTGGCCGGATCGTGGCCGCCGCGCCGCATGCGCTTGAGCTCGGAATCGGAAAGGTGTTCCGCGAGTTTTTTTAGCTCCGGCGTGCTGAAGAAATGCTCGCGGACGTAGTCGGCGTCTTCCACCGTGTATTTCTGATATTGTCCGTCGACGACTTCGCCCATGCGTTTAACCAGCAGACCGTCCTCGTCCTTTTCGAGCAGCGGATCCCAGCTGTCGCCCCAGACCACTTTAATGACGTTCCAGCCGGCGCCGCGGAAGGCGGCCTCGAGCTCTTGGATGATTTTGCCGTTGCCGCTCACGGGACCATCGAGACGCTGCAGGTTGCAGTTCACGACGAAGGTGAGGTTGTCGAGCTTCTCGCGCGCGGCCAATTTAAGCGCGCCGAGGGATTCCGGCTCGTCGGTCTCGCCATCGCCGAGGAAGGCCCAGACCTGCTGGTTGGTCGGCTCGCGCAGCCCGCGGTCCTCGAGGTATTTGATGAAGCGCGCGTGATAAATCGCGGTGATCGGCCCGAGGCCCATGGATACGGTCGGGAATTGCCAGAAGTCGGGCATCAGCCATGGATGCGGATAGGAGGAGAGGCCGGGCGTGTCGTGCAGCTCGTGGCGGAAGTTGGAGAGTCGCTCGTCGTCCAGGCGGCCTTCAAGGTAGGCGCGCGCGTAGACGCCCGGCGAGGAGTGGCCCTGAAAATAGACCATGTCGCCGGGGAAAGAGTCGGTGCGGCCGCGGAAAAAGTGGTTGAAGCCCACCTCGTACATGGTGGCGATGGACTGATAGGAGGAAATGTGACCGCCGATACCGTCTTCCTCGCGGTTGGCGCGCACCACCATGGCCATCGCGTTCCAGCGAATCAGCGACTTGATGCGGCGCTCCATTTCGCGGTCGCCCGGATACGCGGGCTGCTCGTCGAGCGGAATGGTGTTGATATAAGGAGTGTTGGCGGAAAACGGAAGGCGCACGCCTTTGCGGTGCGCGTTCACCTGTAGATCGTGGAGAATGTCCTTAACGCGTTCGGGGCCCTCGTTCTCGAGCATCTCGTCGAGCGCGTCAAGCCAGTCTTGCTTGTCGTAATCGACATTCTCGGTATTCGAATTACTTGTGTCCATTTGGTTGCTTCCTCTGGTTAAGAATCGTCAAAATGTAAATAGGAGTGAACCAGTACACAATACAAAAGCTCAAAAAACATGCTTACCGCTATCACTTTTTCATCGTTTCGCCGCGAGATCCGTATTTTCCGACCCCAAAGAAAGAGCTCAGCACGACGTTTAGCTTTAATTTCGCGAAAAATAAAAGGATCTCGGCCGCGGCGAAACGCGTCTTTTCAACAAAACCCTTAAATTACCAGCCCCTAATAACGCCTCCCCAAAGGGGCTTTTCCGCGACGGCGAATTATGCTTTGATGCGCCTTCTTCTAACGAAAGCGGAAAGCATGAAATATATCGGAGCCCATGTGAGCGCCAGTGGCGGCGTGGAAAACGCGCCCCTCAACGCCGCGAAAATCGGCGCCAACGCCTTCGCGCTGTTCACCAAAAACCAGCGCCAATGGGTGGCGAAACCGCTGACCGACGAAAGCATCGCCGCGTTCAAGGCCAACTGCGCCGAACAGGGATTCGAGCCCCAACAGATCCTCCCCCACGATTCCTACCTCATCAACCTGGGCCACCCGGAGGCCGAAAAGCTGGAAAAATCGCGCGCCGCGTTTCTCGATGAAATGAAGCGCTGCGAGCAACTCGGGCTCGATCGGCTCAACTTTCATCCCGGTAGCCACCTGAAACAGGTCTCCGAATCCGAATGCCTCGCGACCATCGCCGAATCCATTAACTGGGCGTTGGACCGCACCGAAGGCGTGATCGCGGTGATTGAAAACACCGCGGGCCAAGGCTCCAACCTCGGCTTCCGCTTCGAGCACCTCGCGGAGATCATCGATCAAGTGGACGACAAAAGCCGCGTCGGCGTTTGCATCGACACCTGCCACGGCTTCGCGGCGGGTTACGACCTGTTGACCGCGGAAAGCTGCGCGGCCGTCTTCGCGGAGCTCGAACGCGTCGTGGGCTTCACCTATCTAAAGGGCATGCATCTGAACGATTCCAAGAAAGGTCTCGGCAGCCGCGTCGACCGGCATCACAGCCTTGGGCAGGGCGTGCTTGGCCTCGAAGTCTTCAAATACATCATGACCGACGACCGGTTCAACGACATCCCCATGGTGCTCGAGACCATTGACGAGCATATTTGGGACGAGGAGATCAAGCTGCTGAGAAGCTACGCCGCCAAGGAGGAGAACGGGTGATCGCGAGCGACGGCGCGGGAGCGATGGAGCCAACGACGGGCTTATTGACTAGACACCCCCTCGCCCCTTCCTTCACATTCCCCCCCAATGGAAACGTCAACTAACATGGATCTTTTACAAAACATACGAATCGTTTTGGTCAACCCCCTGTTCGGCGGGAACCTTGGTTCCATCTGCCGGGCGATGAACAACAACGGCATCACCGATCTCGCGGTGGTGGATCCGCGGCCGGACATGGATATGGACGAGGCGCGCAAATTCTCCTGCAACGCCCGGGCGCAGCTGGAGGCCCGCGAGGAATACGCGACGCTGGCGGAAGCCGTCGCGGACCGAACGGTCGTGGCGGGCGCCTCGGCGCGCACCGGCTTCTACCGCGACACGGCGTATTCCCCGCGCGAATTCGCGCCGATCGGTCTTGAAAGCGCCAAGGACCACAAGATCGCGCTGGTGTTCGGCCGCGAGGATAAAGGACTGTTCAACGAAGAGCTGGCCCTCTGCACGCATATCATTCAAATCCCTTCGAGCGAGCTCTACACCTCGCTCAACCTGTCGCACGCGGTGTACGTCTGCTGTTATGAAATGTTCAACGCGGCCGGCGTGTTCCAACCCGCCGAGGAAACCGCGCCGGAGGCCGACAACGACCTGCGCGAGCGCATGTTCGCGGTCTGGCGCGAAATGATGATCGAAACCGAGTTCGTGCACGACCAGAAACTCGAGCACATGATGATGGGCCTGCGGCGCATCTTCAACCGCGGAAAACTAACCTCCCCCGACTGCAAAATATTGATGGGCCTCGCCAAACAATCCCTCTGGGTCGCCGACCAATGGAAGAAAGAAAAACATGACTGACTTCACCGAAAAGAAACACATCTCCAAAGCCGAGATCAACGAGCTGCCCATGAAGGCCTATGACGGCCCCATCCACCTCTACAACACGGAGGCGGAGGCCGACGCGGCCGCCGCGAAGCTACTGAATGAAAACCTGCTCGGATTCGACACGGAAACCCGACCGGCTTTCCGCAAAGGCGAAAGCTACGATCCCTCCCTGCTACAGCTGGCGACGGCGGACGCCGTTTATCTCTTTCAAATCCAGCGGTGCGGCCTGACGCCAAACCTCATCAAGGTTCTCTCCTCGCCCAACATCATCAAGGCGGGCGTCGCGCTGGAACGAGACGTGGTGGAACTGCAAGCGCTGGCCGTCTTCGACGACAACGGATTCGTGGAACTCGCGACATCCGCCAAAAAAGCCCGCATCAAGAATCTTGGGCTCCGCGGCCTGACCGCGATCCTGTTCGGGTTCCGCATCTCCAAAAAAGAGCAGGTTTCCAACTGGGCCCGCGAAGAGTTGACGCAATCCCAAAAAGTCTACGCCGCCACCGACGCCTGGCTCGGCCGTAAAATCTACCTCGCGTTCAAAGAACAGGGATTTGCCTAAATACTACATTTTTGCACAACACAAGCGCCTGAAATACATTATTGTACCGCAAATGGATCGACCTGAACTTGGCGCGAATATCGCAAGTCATTAATCTCGTTAGCTTTACCGCCACACCATCATAATGGCATGGCTAATGCGTAAACCTTGATCAAAATCAAAGCCATTCAGGCGATGAAACACAAATATGAACAAACGCGAGATCACAAATGAAAATGTCGACCCTCTTGAAGGGCTTCTCACCCATTATCCGCACCCTTTTCACCACTAGACTTCCCTCAGCCGGAACTTCAATGGACGCCTGGCGCGCCCAACCGGCTTTCTGTCCGATTCAATCCTCAGCCCCCCAATCTTCGCGCATGGCGTGGAACGGGCGGGGCCAGAGATAACGAATCCGCGTCGCGAACGCTCCGCTAATCGCTTGTCGCGATTAACAAAATCCGAATGTCGCGCTTAATAAAACCGCGTGACGATCGATTTGAATCGCGACATCCAAAGGCTTGAAAGAGCGTCGTTGAATCAAAATTTATCACGCCGCGTTCGAGCGCTGATTCCCCCACGAAACCATTTTCCACACAGGAGAAAACCATGAACCGAAAAATCACACCCATGAAGGACAGACGAGACCGCCGTCTCAGCGACGCCCTTGCGAAGGGAGCGTTGCTTTGGGGACCGATCTACTCCGTTGGAGCGACCACCGCGGCCTATTGGCTGCTGGTCGCGTTGACGGATGAAACGCCGGTCTATGCCGACATCCTTCTCGACTCATTGATGATCTTCCCGCTTTGGGGCGTCGTCGCGGGATTCGCGAAATGGATGATCATGCATCACAAACCGCGCGCCTCGTCCACCCGCCGCGGAAGAGGTCGGAAAACCGGCCACCGGATTTCGACGAAAGGCTTCCGCGCGAAACACGCGTGAACGAATTGTTAAACAAGGAAAAAAAATGAAAACGGAAATGAATACTACGAAGCACAGAGACAAGAAAGGCAATACGTGGAAGGGAGCGACAGCCAAAAGCGCTTTGGTCTGGGGCTCCCTATACTCCACGGCATCGTCAGGAGCGGCCTACATGTTGGCCCCGATGATGACCGGGAACACTCCGGCGTTTGGCGACATCTTCATGGATTCGCTGGTGATCTTCCCCACGGCGGGCGCCGCCCACGGGTTGGTCAAATGGCGCGTCGATAAAGCCGGCCGCGTGGAGGAAAACGAGCACGAACAGTTCACGAGCAAGAAGAGCAAAAAACACAAACACCCCATGCGCCTCAAAAAAGCGGCGTAAGGCCGGCACGAAAAAAGGCGCCCTTCGAGGCGCCTTTTTCGTTTCCGCGGCGGGAAGCTTACTGCTCCGCGTCGATCGCCGAGACCAACGCCGCCTGTTGCTGCAGTCCGACGAACTGCTGTTTGTTCTCGCCGTCCTTCAGCAGAATCAAGGTCGGGATGGAACGGATGCCGTATTTCGCGGCCAGCTCCGGATTTTCGTCCACGTTGACCTTTCCGATGGAGGCTTTGTCGCCTACTTCCGCGGCCACTTTTTCGAGAATGGGGGTCTGCATCTTGCACGGTCCACACCACGGGGCCCAAAAATCGACGAGCACGACACCGCTTTTGGTCGCGTCTTCATAGTTGCTTCCGCTCAGTTCAATTACGCCTTCTGCCATTTTTCAGCTCCTGTTATGTTTTTTTGAATCGGACCGATCTTTCCATCTTGTGTTCAAAAATCAAACCAATTGCTTACCATTTGTTTTGATGAATTCGCTCCGCGTCGTACCGATACTCGGATCCGAGCACCTCATTGGGAACCCCCATCGCCAGTAAAGCAAACGGCGTGATCGCCTCGGGAATCCCAAGAACGCCACGGCAGATCTTCTCTCGTTCCTCCAAAGGATGAATCGCGATCCAGACGCAACCTATGCCGATGTCGTGCGCGGCGAGCTGCATGTTCTGCGCGGCGCAGGCGCAGTCCTGCGGCCAGAAGCCCGGATAAATCTCTTTCGAGACGTCGCCGCAAACCAGCACCATGAAAGTCGATTCCTCCAACATCTCGGCCCCCCCCATCTCGGTGAACTTTTTGATGACGTCCGGGTCGTCCATCGTCACGAAATGCCAGGGCCGCGCGTCCGCGGCGGACGGCGCGTTCATCGCCGCCTCCAGAATGATTTTTCGTTCTTGCTCGGTGACCGGCTCGTTGGTCCAGGTCCGCACGCTGCGGCGCGTCATGATCGCGTTGATTGTTTCCATTTCTTAAGTTCCTTTCGCTAAGGGATGGATAACATACAAAGCCCCCGATTGATCGCAAAGGGTTTTCGAATGAAAGTGCGACCATCCGACGCGCGCCCGGTCTAATTTCACTTTCATTTGGATATGTCTAACTGAAAAACTTCCACTCCGCGGACCGTTCCTCGAACGGCCCGATTACCCTATTTACTGATTCTTAGTTGAAAGTATTCCCGGGGATTATCACCGAGCGGCATCTTATTGGTCACCGGCTTTCCGTCGATCAAATCCGGGACTGTCACCGGTCCGGTCGCCGTGGTCGGATAATCCGTGATTACAACCTCGGAGCCGCCATTGATCAGCTCATAGGTAAAATACCCGCTTTGCAGAGGCTAAGTAGAGAATGTGAGTTGGAGCACACCAAGCATCAAGCAGAGAAGCGTCGTTTTAGTTTTATTCATAAATAAACCTTTATGCGTACCTGTTTTGCAACGAGTGCCGCCATTGGGTTTAGCGCGAGACATCCAGTTTGAAAAACTGCTGGTTTCCAATTCGGGGAACGGATGCGGTGCGGTTCGTTGAAGGGCCGGTTACGACGACTCCGGTTGCATTCCAATCCACCAGGTTGGTTGAAGCGTTCACATCGTAACTAACGCCCGGCGTTGCGCCATAGAAATTAATGGTCATGTGCGTATCCGACACATCCGTTTTTAGAATATCCGTATTGATCTGCGTCGGATCCAGATTGAGCGCATAGGCGGTCAGCAGCGAAACGCCGTCGCCATTCGCGTCCGTTCCAAAATCCGTGCCCGGATTAAATCCATAGCCGGTTTTCCAGGAGGCGACCGGATAGTCCGCGATGGAGTTTAGCGGGTATGCCGGGTAGCTCTGCCAGTTTGGACTGAAGAAGCCGGCGCTTGAGCTGAGATAAAATACGGCAAAGTTATCCCCCCCGTAAATTCCGTAAGAATATCGTCCCTGATAGTAGTAGCGGATTGTCGGAGCATTCCCGAGAAACAGAACGCTCCTTAAGTTCGGCCCGGAAATGGCGCCGCTCTTCACCTGAGTCAACCCTGCCGGAAGGATAACCGACTTCAAAACCGGGCAGGCCGAAAAGACGCCAAAGTTAAGGAGGGTTACGCCAACAGGTACGCTCACTTCTTCGAGGTATAAACAGCCTTCAAATGCATAACGATCAATCTCTGTAACTCCCGCAGGAATATCATACTGAGTTAATGGATTGCTGATCGGGCATTGAATCAAGCGTGAGGCCGATTTATTAAACAGTATTCCATCGATGCTGGAATACTGGGCG
The DNA here is from genome assembly GCA_029287275.1 of Pontiella desulfatans. Taxonomy (GTDB): domain Bacteria; phylum Verrucomicrobiota; class Kiritimatiellia; order Kiritimatiellales; family Pontiellaceae; genus Pontiella; species Pontiella desulfatans_A. The sequence goes on along the minus strand of JARFRL010000174.1, from coordinate 3,640 downwards.
TTGGAACCATCGACGGTGATGTTTTCCAGGCTGTCGCAATAGCGAAACGCATCGGTCTGTATCGAGGAAACGGAGGACGAGATGGTAATGGAGGGTAAAGCGGAGCAACGCTGAAAGGCGCATGAACCAATGGTGCTGACCGAACTAGGAAGAGAAACACTGATCAGGTTTGTACAACTTGAAAAAGTGCTGGATTCGATGGTTGCGATGCCGCTTGGAATCGTAACCGATGTCAGACCCGACCTGCTAAATGCCCCTGTGCCAATGGTAGATATCCCGCTAGGAATGGAGATCGAGGTTAAGCTGGAACAACCGGCAAGCGCGGATGAAGCTATGGTCGTTAGACCGGATGGAAGGGTGATCGAGGGCAGTTGGGAACAGTTCAGGAAGGAAGAAAGATCCAGGGTGTTAACGGTGGAAGGAAGGGTAACGCTTGTTAAGCCGGTGCAGTTTTTAAAGGTGTATCGATCGATGGTTGTGACGCCGTACGGAATCGAGACTGAGCTTAGGCTCGAGCAATTGTCAAAGGCATATTGGCCGATTGAGGTCACGGAAGCCGGAATCGTGATGGACGACAGGCTGGAACAGTTTTGAAAAACAGCTCTTTCAATCGTGGGGATCGCGGGAGGAAGCATCACCGAATTGAGTAAAGTGCAGCCTCGGAAAGCGCTCTGTCCAATAAATGTGACGGAACTTGGAATATTGACGATGGTCAAACCCGTGCACTCCGCGAAGGAGTAAGGCTCGATCCGGGAGATGGTGGCGGGCATAAATATCTGGCTAAGGTAGGTTGCTTGCGTAAAAGCATACGGATCGATTGCAGTGACCGAGCCGGGAACCGTGTAGGAAACCGCCAGTTTGGCCGCTGGGTAGAGCACGAGGGTCGTCTTGGTTTTGTTGAACAGCACACCGTCCTCGCTACTGTACAAACTATTGGCGGGGTCCACTTCAATGGCTGTGATCAACCGGCAGCCCGCAAAAGGTCTGAGTCCAATGGACGTCACGCCAGCGGGTATGTTTGCGGACTGAAGGTTGGAGCAATTGGAAAAGGCCGTGTTTCCAATCGTGGTGAGGGATGCGGGCATCACAATAGTGGTCAGATTCGTGCAGAGTTCGAATACGGAGTATGCCAGGTTGGTTAAGGTGTTGGGTAGTTGAACCGATTGAAGAGCAGAGCATTGGGTAAACGTACGAGCTTCAAGAACAGTCAGCGAATCGGGCAACAGGATCGACTCTAGTTCATGACACGCCTGAAACGCATGGGAGCCCAGCGTCGTAAGAGTATCAGAAAGCGTAATGGACTTGAGTTCGGAGCAACTTGAAAAAGCATAGCTTCCGATATTTGTAACGGAGTTCGGGATGGTGATATCGGTGAGGGTTGTGCAATATTCAAAGGCGTTGTTTCCGATCGACAGTACCGAGTCTGGAATGGAAATAGAGGTTAAGCTTTGGCACGATTTAAATGCCGCGCTGCTGATTGTCGTGACCGTATTGGGGATCGTGACAGAAGTAATCAAGCGACACTGATAAAACGCGGATGTAATGGTTGTGACGGGTTTCCCGCCCAATGTGGCCGGAATATTTACCGAGCCGGTTGCATCGGTTGGAAAGTCCGTGACCCAGGCTTCGTCATTCACGATCGCATAGGTGAAACTATATTGCGGTTGTGCTGTATATCCCATCCACGATGGCGTGGTGAATCCCACGGCGCCTTCGGTATAGGATACGCTGAATCCGGCAGCGGTGTTCAGGAAAACATCCGAACCAGCGACAGGAGCACTTCCTTGGAAAAAGACACTGGCGAGCGTTGTACTTCCGGCGAAGGCGCTGTTTCCAATCGACGCAATAGCGTCGGAAAAGCTCATCGATGATAGACCGGTACATCCCGCAAACGCGAATGCTTCGATGGTGGTGACGGTTTCGGGCAGCAGCACGGAAGTCAGGTTAGTGGCATCCTGGAAAGCATAGGCCGCAATGGTCGTTACAGGTTTCCCGCCGATGTAGGGAGGAATGCTCAACGCACCAGATGGTTCAGAAGAATATCCGGTAATGGTAACATCGGTATTTCCATTGATCAGCTGATAGGTGAACTCATCGAGCGGTCTGGCGGAGTAGCCCTGCCAACTGGGGGTGCTGAATCCGCTGTTGGCGGAGAGATAGAATATGTTGAAGTCGGAGTAGGTGTTACGAAAAATCTCCGTACCGAAAATGGCCGGGGCATCGCCTTCGAACAGCACATCGGTCAGGCCGGAGCAGCCATCGAAGGCCTCGTTTCCAACCGTTGTGACCGTGGAGGGAATGGTGACGGAATTCAGGTTGACCCCCTTTACAAAACTTCGCGCGGTGACGTGGGTAACCGAACCGGGAATCGTATAAACCGCATCGGCCTTATTCGGGGGATATAGGAGCAGATCTGTCCCTGCTTTATTGAATATCACACCATCCAGGCTGCTATACACCGCGTTGGACGACGCAATATCGACTGCGATCAGACTGGAGCAATTCTCTAAGCTGCTTCCGCCCAATGAAACAATGCTCGCCGGAATAGAAAGTGATACCAAACTACCGCACCCACTGAACATGAACGGTTCGATGGACGTGAGCGAATCGGGAATATTAATCGTTTGCAACGCGGAGCAATTCGCAAATGTACTGGCACCCAGTGTTATCAGGTTGGCAGGAAGAACCATGGACGTCAGACCGGCGTTATAAAAGGCGCCGGTTTCAATCGACGTCAGGCCGTTGGGCAGAACCAGATTGGTGAGGCTGGTACAAGAACGGAATGCGCTTGGGCCGATATTCGTAACCGTATTGGGAAGGTTGATCGAGGAAAGAGCATTACACCCGTAAAAGGCGACCTGCGTGATTTCATCGAGCGAGGCTTGGATATCTACGGTTTCAAGGCTGTCGCAATATTGAAACGCGCCGGAACCAAGGTTGGTGACGGAGTTGGGGATGATGATCGACTCAAGACCCAGGCACCATTGAAAGGCGGCATTTTCAATTGAGGTTACCGAGGAGGGAATGGTCACGGTTGATAATCCCGAGCAATTGTAAAATGTCAGCTGTTTAAGCGTTGGAATCGAGCTCGACAACGTCAGGTTGGTTATGCTCGAACAGTTATAAAATGCATAACTTTCCATGGTCGTTACTGAGTTGGGCAGCACCATGGATTCCAGCGAAGTGCAGTTGTAGAAGGCTCCGATGCCAATCGTTTCGGTGGTGACCGGTAGTTCGATGGAGGTCAGGTCCGTGCAGTTATAAAATGCGTTATCGCCAATCGAAGTGACCGGCTTACCATCGATTAAATCAGGCACGGTCAACACTCCGGTCTCCGTGGTCGGATAATCCGTGATTATAACCACGGAGCCGCCATTGATCAGCTCATAGGTGAAGTTTCCACTTTGCAATCCGTAGGATGAAACAGCGCTCGCCAGAGCAATCAGTAATATCATCAATCCAGTTGTTTTTTTCATAGCACAAACCCCTAATTTGACTAGCAGATTACACAAGCAGCCGAGCAATGTACATATTACTTACATCATTATCGCATTTGTATTGTTTCGCACTTCCACCCCATTTAATTTTGCCTCAGCCCCAAAGCTCCACTATGTTCTCGCCGCTATGTATAAAAAGAAAC
>JARFRL010000472.1 GCA_029287275.1 Pontiella desulfatans | reverse complement strand
CGCGGCGATCAGAGGCCGGCGGTGTAGGAGACGAACGCGGCGAGGCCGACGAGTTCCGAGCTTCCGCCGACCTCGGTGAAGTCGACGTTCGACCAGGTTCCGCGGGCGCCGAGCCCGAGCATGCCGTAGCGGTGCACGCGGAACTCCACGCCGGCGCGGGCGTAGACGCCGAGTCCGAAGACGGATTCGTTGTTGGATTCGTTCGGTTTGGCGGGGTCGTCGAAGTCGCTTTCCGAGCGATAGTCGGCGTAGGTCATGAGCGGGCCCGCGCCGGCGTAAAGCCGGACTTTGCGGCCTTTATCGAGAAAGAGGTTGGCGTAGGGACCACCCGCGATGTCGAACATCCACATGGAGGTGGAAAGGCTGACATAGAGTCCGCCGCCGCCCGCGTAGAGGTAGTTCACGCTGTCGAACCGGATGCCCATCAGGAACGAGCACTCCAGCCCGTATTGAAACCGATCGCCTTTCGGCAGGGTGCCCCACGCGCCGCCGAATTGCGGGAGCGCGGAAATGTCGACCGTCGTCGCTTCCGTCGCGTCGGGCGGCGTGAATTTGAGGTCTTCGTATTTCACCGCGCCGAGTAAGGCCTGCACGGTGTAGTTCTCTTCCCAGAAATCGTATTTGTGAGACTGCGCGGTCGCGGTGGACGCGGTTAGAAGAACGGCGAGTCCCGCCAACGTTAGTTTGGTTTTCAGCATGATATCAACCTTTCTGGGTGGCTTCGCCCTGGGCTTTCTTGCCCGCGGCCTTGGCGACGATATAGAACAACATGGGCACGAAGATCAAGCTGGCGACCGTCGCGACGAGCATGCCGCCGAACACCGTCGCGCCGAGCACCTTGCGGCTTTCCGCACCGGCGCCGGAGGCGAGCAGCAGCGGAATCACGCCGAGGATGAACGAGAAGGCCGTCATCAACACCGCGCGGAAGCGCAGCTTGGCGGAGGCCATCGCCGCGTCGAACACGCTCTTTCCGTTCTCATGTTCGACTTTGGCGAACTCCACCAGCAGAATGGCGGTCTTGGTGCAGAGGCCGATCAACAGCACGACCCCGACCTGCGCGTAGACGTTGTTGTCGAACTTGCCGACCATCAGCGCGATCACCGCGCCGAGCAGGGCGGTCGGCACCGACAGACAAACGGAGACCGGCACGCTCCAACTTTCATACTGCGCCGCGAGCACCAGATAAACCAGAATGATGGCGAGGATGTAGATGATGTTGGAAGAGCCCTGCGCGGCTTTTTCCTGATAGGAGAGCTCCGTCCATTCCACGCCCATGGAGGCCGGCAGTTTTTCGGCGGCCATGTTTTCCACGATCGCCATGGATTGGCCGGTGCTGAAGCCGTCGCCCGGTTGGCCCATGATTTTGGCGGAGGGATACATGTTGTAGCGATTGATCGACTGCGGCCCTAGAATTTCCTTAACGGACGCGACCGAGCCCAGCGGCAGGAGCTTCCCCTCGCGGTTGCGGATTTCAAGATCCAGGATTTGCCGCGGTTCGGTTCGGAACTTCGGCGCGGCTTGCGCCTTCACCTGGAACACGCGGTTCATGTAGGTGAAGTCGTTCATGTAGACCGAGCCGTAGTAATATTGCAGCGCGTTGAACACCGCGCTCATGGCGACGTTTTTCGTGAGCACCTGGTCGCGGTCCACGTCGATGAACAGTTGGGGAACATTGGCGCGGAAGGTGGTGTACATGCCTTGAAGACCCGCCTGGGAGTTGCCGTCGTTCATGAACTCGTCCCCCACCTGCTGGAGGGTGTTCATGCCGACGCCGCCGCGGTCCTGCAGCTGCATCACGAGGCCGCCCGACATGCCGACGCCCGGCAGCGAGGGCATCGGAAACGCGAACGCCACGCCGTCCTGCAGTTGGGAGAACTTCATGTTGAGTTCTCTGATGATTTTGGACTGGTGGCGATCCTTGCGTTCGTCCCAGTGTTTGAACGTGGTCACGCTGAACGCGGCGTTGGGGATGGCCGCGCTGTCGAGAATCGAGTAGCCGGAGATGGACATGAAGTCGGCGACGCCGTCGGTGCTTCCAATCACCTGGTTCACCTGTTGGAGAAAGTTCTCCGTGCGCTCCAGCGAGGCAGCCTCGGGAAGCAGGACGTTGACCATGCAGTAGCCTTCGTCTTCCTGCGGAACGAACCCGCCGGGCAGGTTGCCGAAGCCGATGAAGGCCACCGCGGACATGCCGAGGAAAAGAAGCAATCCGATGAACGATTTGCGCAAGGCCTGATTGACCACTTTCAGGTATCCGCTTTTGGTGGTGTCGAGGGATTTGTTGAACCAACCGAGCGGGCCGGTGGTTTTCTCGCCGCCGGAGGGCCGCAACAAAATGCCGCAGAGCGCCGGGCTGAGGGTCAGCGCGTTGATGGTGGAGAAGACCGTCGCGACGGAGATGGTCACCGCGAACTGTTTGAAGAGGGTGCCCGTGATGCCCGGCATGAAGGTGGTGGGAACGAACACCGAGAGCAGCACGAGGGTGGTCGCGATGACGGGGCCGGAGATTTCGGACATGGCCCGCGTCGCGGCGTCTTTGGGGGTCATGCCTTCCTCGTCAATCAGGCGCGTGCAGTTTTCAACCACCACGATGGCGTCGTCCACCACGATGCCGATCACCAGCACCAAGCCGAAGAGGGTGAACTGGTTGATGGAATAGCCCATGGCCGAGAGCGCGGCGAAGGTGCCGATCAGGGAGACCGGAATGGTGACCGACGGAATGATGGTGGCGCGGAAGTTTTGCAGGAAAATATAAACGGTCAAGACCACGAGGATCAGCGTGATGAAGAGCGTCTCCACCACTTCGTCGATCGAGGCCTGAATGACCACGGTGTTGTCGTAGATGATGGTGTATTCCAGGCCTTCGGGGAAGCCCGCTTCGAGCGCTTCCATCTTCGCTTTGACGCCTTCGACCACTTTGATCGCGTTTTCCCCGGGGATCTGATAGACGGCGATGGTGGCGGATTGCTTGCCGTTGAGGGAGGAGCCGAGCACGTAGGTCTTCGCTCCCATTTCCACGTCGGCCACATCTTTGACGCGCAGGAGGCGTCCGTCTTCACCGGTTCGCAGGACGATGTCGCCGAACTCTTCCGCCGTCAGCAGGCGGCCTTTCACGCGCATGGTCATTTGCAGGGCTTGACCGCTGGGCACGGGCGGCTCGCCGATCTGTCCCGCGGCCACCTGCAGGTTTTGCGATTGCACCGCGTTGACGATGTCGTCGGCGATGAGTCCTCGGGCCTTCATCTTTTCGGGGTCGAGCCAGACGCGCATGGAATAGTCGCCCGCGCCGAAGGCCTGCACCTCGCCCACGCCCGGAACGCGCGCCACTTCGTCTTTCACGCGCAAGGCGACGTAGTTGGCCAGGAAGATGTCGTCGTGCCCCTCGGCGGCGCTGGTGAAGCCGATGTAGAGGTTGGCGTCGGTGGATTTTTTCTGGGTCTTGACGCCGAGGCGTTGCACTTCCTGCGGCAACTGGGGAATGGCTTTGGCCACGCGGTTCTGGGTGAGGACGTTCGCCATGTCCAGATCAACGCCGGTTTCGAACGTCACGGTGAGTTTCATGGTTCCATCGTTCGCGCTGATGGAGTTCATGTAGATCATGCCCTCGACGCCGTTCACCTCTTTCTCGATGACGGCCGCGACGGTGTCGGCGACGGTCTGCGCGTCGGCGCCGGGATAGGTCGCGTCCACCGTGATGGCGGGGGGCGCGATGTTGGG
>JARFRL010000448.1 GCA_029287275.1 Pontiella desulfatans | reverse complement strand
AGCGGCGGAACAACGGACCAATCGTCGCCCAGCTTTCCCGCGAGCATGCACATGGTCAGGATCGGAACGGAAAAGGTGCGGTCGGCGCCGTAGAAATGGAGAATCTCCGCGGCCAGTTTTTTCGGGTCGCCGGTTTCCATGTCGAGCGCGCAACGGCAAAGGAGCGTGGTGGTGAAGTTGCTCGGGCTTTCCGGGCTGTCGCCCCAGCCGCCGTCGGCGTTTCGATCGTTTTCCAACCAGCGGAGACCGCGGTCGGCCAGCGCGGTCTCGCCGGCGCGCTTCAACGCGAAGGAGGCCACGGCGGTCGCGAGCGCGGAACTCGAAAGCTCGCCGTTCCATCGGCCTTCCGGCGTCAGCTCGGCGAGTAGTTGGTTTTTGGCGTTTTCGAGGGCGTCGCTCATTCCATCAGACACCCGATGCTGAGCAACGCGTAGTAGGTGTATTCCGAATCCTCGAACTGGTCCGCGGCGTGGCCGGCGAACCCGCCCGAATCGCGCCAGAGCGACTCTATGAACTCGAAACAGGGCTGGCGAACCGGCTCCATGTCGTAGTTCATGATTTTCAACGCGAACAGCGCGGTCGCGGTGGAAAGCAAATCGGGGTGGCCTTCCGCGCGCGTTGGACGAAAACCGCCCGCCGGGCAGAAACGCTCCATCAACGCGGCGCGCGCGGCGTTATCGGTTTTCTGGTTCAACACGACCGCCGCGGCGAGGTTGGTGGTCGGGTCCGCCGGATTGAGCTCGAAGCGCGTCTGAGGAAGATGCTCTCCGCCAAGATACTCGGCGGTGACGACCTTGAAAAACATGTCGTAGGCCGATTCGGGCCGGACCTCGTGAGCGGCGCGGAGGAGATATTCCTTGGTCGACCCCGACATCGGGAAGATGGAACGCAACCGCGTGAGACAGAACAGATGAATCAGATCCAGCGACTCGCCGGCGCCGAACGAGCGCAGGTATTTCCAGAGGCGGAAATAGGGAAACGGCGCGCCGAGCGCCCGCATGCAGATGACCGCGAAGACGGTGTAGTAGATGTCGCTCCGCTCGTCGCGGCCGCGAACCCCGCCATCGGAATTCCAGCGCGAACGCAGAAAACGGGCGATTTCGCGGCGGGAACGGCCATCGAGATATTGACGCGACGACGCCGCCGTTCTGATCAATTTGTTCGTGAGTGTCGGCATTTGCTTAATCTTATTTGAGCATACCGCTGGCCACGCGTCTTAGCAAACTCTTTAAAGGAGCGTTCTTCAACCCGTTGAGCGATCGAATCGCCTCGTTCTTGTAATGCTCCAACAGTTGCGCCGCTTTGTCCGCGACCATCAGCTCGTCCAACACGCGGTTCAGATTGGGCGAATCGTTGGTGAGCGGAGCGCGCGGCGCGTGCTCGTTCGCGAGAGCGAGCACGATGGACGCGCGCAGGTCGGTCGCCTCGCCGGCGCGATACTCGTCCAAAT
>JARFRL010000333.1 GCA_029287275.1 Pontiella desulfatans | reverse complement strand
CGGCGGAAGCATGGCAAGGTGCGTTTGGCGATTTCGCCCGCCCCGCTGACTCCCACGAAAAAAGCGGCGCTTGAAGGCGCCGCTTTGGGGTCGTTTTCCGATTCCGGATTAGTAGTCGTTTCCGGGGTCGGTGGCGGCCGGGATGGCTTTTTTGAAGGCTTCGCCGGGATTCTCGAGCTGCCCGATGACGTTTCCGTCGCGGTCGAACAGGGTTTGGGGGCCAAGCTCGCGAATGAATTTAATCCCCTCTTCTCGGATCGAACGCCCGCAGCGGGTATCAACGATTTTTCCGGTGTGGTCGGTCACGACAACCAAATAGGTTTCGTAGGATCCACCGACGTTGATGTTTCCACTGGTTTTGCCGATAGGATACATCGGGCTGGTGTATTCGAAAGCGTTGTCTTTCGCCTTGTCGAAAGTGCCGGACCCTTTTTTGACGTCGATGATGCCGTAGTATCCGGTGTGAACCTGCTTGCCAATCACGTAGAGCTCCGCGGTGATCGGTTCTTCCCACGGCTGCCCGCTGGATTTACGGATCTTAACTTTGACCTGAACTTGTTCAACCTTGGCCTCGCCATCGGCGCCGGCTCCAATGCTCTTCCGACTGCGTTTGGTGGACACGTCGATATCCACGCGAAGCGGAAATTTTGTTTGAGCGCTCGCCACGATGGCTGAAGCCAAAACCGCCGCGATAGTAATTCCTTTGATGACACCTTTCATTTCATTTCCTCCGGTTAAACTTTAATTACTTATAAGACATACCCCCGTCGCAAGCAACGGAAATACGTACTCAACCCGCGGGATCTTCGGCGGAGTCCGGCGCCGCGGCCGGTTCGGGCGGCGGCCACACCTTCACCTGTTTCGTTCGCACGCCCCACAATCGGGCGAACCAGTGGTTCGGGCGGTACAGATCGATATGCTTGCCCTTGATCGCGCCGCCGGTGTCCTGAACCACGCCGTAGCCGTAGCCGGGAACATGCATGATGGTTCCGTAGGGGTAGATGGTGGTGTCGGCGGCGATGACGCCGGGCCGGACCATGGCGCCGGACGAGGTTTTCCCGACGTGCTTGAGGCGAAACCCGAATTTGCCGCCGCGTTGGTAGGGCGCGAAGAGAAACCATTTGTAGGAACAGCACTTCCGGCAGTGGCAGTAGGACGTGGTTTCCATCTTCACGATCAGGGGGGTCTCGCCTTTCGGCGGTCGGATCGGCCGCGGAATGTAGAACCGGCCTTCCACGACGAACCAGATCAGCACCACCGCGACCAACAACGGCTTCCACTTCTCCCTCTTCGATTTTTTTCTTCGCCGGCCCATTCAACCGCGGATTAGCGGGCGTTGAGATTCTTTCGGAGATTCTTAAGGTCGCGCTCGGCGAGGCGAACCTCGACCTTGGCGTCTTCCATGGTCGCGAGGTCGGGATCCGTGTCGATGAGCGTTTGGAAATAGGGCTCCTGCTCCTCGGCGCTCATCGTTTCCTTGGCGATCAACGCGGAGAGCCAAGCGGAGGCGTGGCGGTATTTCGGATTCGCGTCGTTGGCGGTTTTCGCGGCGAGTTCTTTCGCTTTGGGATAATCGCGTTCGACGAGAGCCATGAGGGCTTGAAAGTTCAGTTCGCCGTATTCGGCCTTCAGTTCGCGGTCTTTACCGGAACCGTGCACCGCGCCCATCGTGGCGCCGGTCGCGCCGCCGACCACCGCGCCTTGCGCCGCGCGTTCGACCGGGTTGCCGGAAAACAGGCCCCAAAAGAAGCCGGACACCGCGCCGCCGAGCGCGCCGTAGGCCGCGCCCTTTTTCGCCTCTTCCCCGGCGTGGGATTTCGATTTGCATCCGGACAGCGTCATCGCGCCGGCCAACACCACAACACATGAGAATCTCATCAGCTTCATATTCATCGCGTTCCCTTTCTTTGGAAGAACCAATAATAGGAGGTCGGAAGGCAAAGTAAAGCGCTTCCGCGGCTTTAACGACGCCAAGGCCGCGGTTTTACTTCCACACTTCACGATGTGTGGAAGGCGCAGGCTCAGAAAGCGCGGGGCCGCTCTTGAAGGCGGCGGGGCGAATTGCTAGATTTTGTGGGTTATCTAGCAACTTACATCCACATCTTGTGGTTTTACAGGAACTTAGGCAAATGGCCGCCAAGAAGACACACGAATACACCGAAGACAAAATCAAGACGCTGTCGTCGCTCGAGCACATTCGCCTGCGCACGGGCATGTATATCGGCCGCACGGGGAGCGGCGCGCATTACGACGACGGCATCTATATCCTCGTCAAAGAGGTGATCGACAACGGCATCGACGAGTTCATCATGGGCCACGGCGACCGGATCAACGTTTCGATCGAGGACGATCTGGTCACGATCCGCGATTTCGGCCGCGGCATTCCGCTGGGCAAGGTGGTCGCGTGCGTTTCGGAAATGAACACGGGCGCGAAATACAACGACGACGTCTTTCAGTTCAGCGTCGGCCTGAACGGGGTCGGCACCAAGGCGGTGAACGCGCTTTCGACGTATTTTCTCGTCCGCTCGCACCGCGACGGCGAATACGTGGAGGCGGAGTTCGAACTCGGCAAACTCGTCCGCGAGGAAAAAGGGAAGACCGAAGAACCCAACGGGACCTTCGTCGCGTTCTCGCCCGACGCCGACATTTTCAAGAAGTTCGAGTTCAACCCGGATCATCTGGCGCGGCGGCTGCGTTTTTACGCGTATTTGAACGCCAGCCTGAAGATCTGGTTCAACGGCGAGCTCTTCCATTGCAAAGGCGGCCTGCTGGACCTGATCCGCGACGAGAGCCAGTTCGAGAAGATCTATCCCCCGCTCCACTACGCGGACAAAACGCTGGAAATCGCGCTCACCCACACCAACCGCTTCTCGGAAGAGTATTATTCCTTCGTGAACGGCCAATACACCTCCGACGGCGGCACCCACCTCTCCGCCTTCCGCGAGGGCTTGCTGCGCGGCATCAACGATTTCGCCAATAAAAAATACTCCGGCGACGACGTCCGCGAAGGCGTGCTCGGCGCGATCGCGATCCGCCTGAAGGAACCGATCTTCGAGAGCCAGACCAAGAACAAGCTCGGCAACTCCGAACTCCGCTCCGATCTCGTCGCGAAGGTCTCGCAGATCGTCGCCGACCTGCTGCACCGCGCCCCCGACGAAGCCAAAAAGCTGATCACCAAAATCGAGGAAACGCAGAAGCTCCGGAAGGAACTCAACTCCGTCAAGAAGCTGGCCCGCGAACGGTCGAAGTCGGTCTCGATACGCATTCCGCAACTCAAGGACTGCAAGAACCACTTCAACCGCGAAAAACAAAAACACCTCGAAACGCAGGTTTTCATCACGGAGGGGCAGTCCGCCGCCGGCTCGATCGTCAGTTGCCGCGACGCGAACAACCAGGCCATCTACACGCTTAAAGGAAAACCGCTGAACGTCTGCGACCTCAAGCGCGACACGCTGTACAAAAACGTGGAGATCTACAACCTGATGCGCGGCCTCAACATCGAGGAAAACATCGACAACCTGCGCTACAACCACGTCATCCTCGCGACCGACGCCGACGTGGACGGATTGCACATCCGCAATCTGATGATCACCTTCTTCCTCCGCTTCTTCGAGTCGCTCGTGCGCGAAGGGCATCTGAAGATTCTGGAAACCCCGCTCTTCCGCGTGCGGAACAAGAAAGAGACGATCTACTGCTACTCCGACGCGGAACGCGAAAAGGCCCTCAACAAACTCGGCCGCGGCGCCGAGATCACCCGATTCAAAGGCCTCGGAGAAATCTCGCCGAAGGAGTTCAAGGACTTCATTAGCGACGACGGCATGCGACTCTCTCAGGTTGACGTGCGCGGCGACCACTCCATCTCCGAGATCCTCTCCTTCTACATGGGCAAGAACACGCCCGACCGCCGCGACTTCATCATGGACAACCTCGTCGTCGACGCGGAGATGCTCTAACCAATTTGAACCGCTAATGGACGCGAATGAACGTGAATAGAAATGGCCGATAAGAAACAAAACGAAGAGCTCGAACTGTTTGAAGACGCGGGCACCGAAGCGGAAACGGTCGATGAAAACCCCGAGCCCCCGGTCGAGGAAGGCCCGCGGAAATTCGACCCGCTGCACGCCGAACACGGCCCGCTCAACAAAATGGTGCGGCAAAACTTTCTGGAGTACGCCACCTACGTCATCTGCGACCGCGCCATCCCCGCGCTAGAGGACGGACTCAAACCGGTGCAGCGCCGCATCATGCACGCGCTGAAGGAAAAGGACGACGGGCGGTTCATCAAGGTCGCGAACATCGTCGGCCACACGATGCAATACCACCCGCACGGCGACGCGTCGATCGCGGACGCGCTGGTGACGCTGACGAACAAGCGCTACCTGATCGAGGGACAGGGAAACTACGGCAACATTTTCACCGGCGACCGCGCCGCCGCGTCTCGTTACATCGAGTGTCGGCTGACTCCGCTGGCGCGGAACGAGATTTTCAACAAAGAGCTGACGGAATGGATCGCGAGCTATGACGGCCGCAACAAAGAGCCCGTCAGCCTGCCCTGCAAACTCCCGCTGATGCTGATGCTCGGCGCCGACGGCATCGCGGTCGGCCTTTCCACCAGCATCCTCCCGCACAACTTCATCGAGCTGCTCGAGGCGCAGATCGAGATCCTGCGCGAAAAGGTCCGCACGCCCGTCGAGCTCAACCTCTTGCCGGACTTCCAGACCGGCGGTTTGATGGACGTTTCGGAATACAACAAGGGCAACGGCAAAGTGAAGCTGCGCGCCAAGATCGAGCCGCGTAAAAACAACCGGCTGGTCATCACCGAAGTCCCGCACGGCACCAACACCGACTCGCTGACGGCCTCCATTGAAGACGCGGTGAAAAAGAAAAAGGTGGCGGTCCGCGCCATCGACGACTTCACCGCGGAAAAGGTCGAGATCGAACTGACCCTGTCGCCCGGCGCCTCGCAGGAAAAAACGACCGATGCGCTCTACGCGTTCACCAAATGCGAGACCTCCGTTTCCAGCCGCCTCATCTGCCTGCGCGAGAACCGCCCGGTGGAAATGACGATCGACGAGGTATTGCGCGAAAACGTCGCCCAGCTATTGCGCATCCTCGAAGACGAACTGAACCTACGAAAGGCCAAACTGCTCGACGACTTCCACAACAAGACGCTCGTGCAGATCTTCGTCGAAAACCGAATTTATAAATTGATCGAGGAATGCAAGACCTACGAAGCCGTCTTCGCGGCCATCTACAAAGGACTCGAACCGTTCAAAAAGCAGCTGCGCCGCGGCATTGTTGATGAAGATATTGAAATGCTGCTCGGCGTCCGCATCAAACGCATTTCCCTGTTCGACATAGAGAAGAACCGCAAGGACATCGAGGACATTCTCGCGGAGCTGGCCGAGGTGGAGAAGAACCTCGGCGCGCTCAACGGCTACACCATTCGTTACATCAAACGACTGATCAAGGAGTACAAGGATCAGTATCCGCGGCGCACCCAGTCCACCAGCTTCAAGGAAGCCGACGTGCGCGAGCTAACCGCGACCGAGCTGCAGGTCAAGCGCGATGAAAACGGCTACATCGGCACCAACGTCAAAGGCGAGGTCATTCTCGAATGCTCCTCGCTCGACAAGCTGCTCGTGGTCTGGTCGAACGGGCAATACAAAGTGCTGCCGCCGCCGGAGAAACTGTTCGTCGACGACAGCCTGGAACGCTGCGAGATTTTCGACCGCGACAAGCCGTTCACCGCGGTCTACACCGACGCGCGCGTCACCTACCTCAAACGCTTCAAGATCGGCGGCGCGATCATGAACCGCG
>JARFRL010000268.1 GCA_029287275.1 Pontiella desulfatans | reverse complement strand
ACGCTCGCCGCGCTCCAGCAGCTTGCGGGTGGATTCGTCGAGGTCGGACGCGAACTGCGAGAACGCCGCGAGCTCGCGATACTGCGCGAGATCGAGGCGCAGCGTGCCCGCCGTCTGCTTCATGGCCTTGATCTGGGCGTCGCCTCCCACGCGGGAGACGGAAAGACCGGGGTTGATCGCGGGGCGCTGCCCCGAGTTGAACAGATCGGACTCCAGGAAAATCTGACCGTCGGTGATCGAGATCACGTTGGTCGGAATGTAGGCCGAAACATCGCCGTCCTGCGTTTCGATGATGGGCAGCGCGGTGAGGCTGCCGGCTCCTTTTTCGGCGCTCATCTTGGCGGAGCGTTCGAGCAGGCGGGAGTGAATGTAAAACACGTCGCCCGGATAGGCCTCGCGGCCCGGCGGGCGGCGCAGCAACAGCGACAACTGACGATAGGCCTGCGCTTGTTTGGTCAGGTCGTCGTAGACGATCAGGGCGTGTTTTCCGTTGTCGCGGTAGTGTTCCGCCATGGCGGTTCCGGAGAACGGCGCGAGATACTGCATCGGCGCGGGATCGGACGCGGTGGCGGAAATAATGGTGGTGTATTCCATCGCGCCGTGTTTCCGCAGGGTTTCAGCCACCTGGACCACGGTCGAACGTTTTTGCCCGATGGCGACGTAGAAACAGTGCACGTTTTCGCCGCGTTGGTTGATGATGGTGTCGATCGCCAGCGCGGTTTTTCCGGTTTTACGGTCGCCGATGATCAGCTCGCGCTGGCCGCGGCCCACCGGCGTGAGCGCGTCGATGACCTTGATGCCGGTCTGCATCGGCTCGTGAACGTCTTGACGATCGATGATGCCCGGCGCTTTGAGTTCAATCTGGCGGGGCTCGACGTTGTGCAGCGCGGGGCCGCCGTCGATCGGCTCGCCCAGCGCGTCCACCACGCGGCCGATCAGGCCGTCGCCGGCCGGAACGGAGGCGATGGTTTCGGTGCGCTTGACGTGATCGCCCTCCTTGATGCCGGTATCCGAACCGAAGATCGCGACGCCGACGTTGTCCTCCTCGAGGTTCAGCGCCATGCCTTTGAGGCCGTTGGCGAACTCCACCAGCTCGCCGGCCATGACGTTGGAAAGTCCGTGGACGCGCGCGATGCCGTCGCCGACGTTGAGCACCGTGCCGACTTCATATTCGGTGGCATGGCCGTCGAAGTCCTTGAGTTGCCGCTTTAAAATGGATGAAACCTCATCGGGCTTGATATCAATCGCCATGATTTAACCTTTTAACGTTGGGTGTTCGTGCTTCGCGTTGATCACGCTTTGTTCAAACCGGTCCAGCTTGGAGAGCATGCTGAAATCGCGGATGTGATCGCCCACCTGAATTTTAAATCCACCGAT
>JARFRL010000188.1 GCA_029287275.1 Pontiella desulfatans | reverse complement strand
GGGCGTCTCCGCGCTGGCCTACCACGCCGGACTCACGCCCGTTCAGCGCAAGGGCAATCAGGAGCGCTTCAACCGCGACGAGATCAACGTCGTCGTCGCGACCATCGCCTTCGGCATGGGGATCGACAAATCAAACGTCCGCTTCGTGCTGCACGGCGACCTTCCGAAAAACATGGAAGGCTACTACCAGGAAACCGGCCGCGCCGGCCGCGACGGCGAGCCCGCCCGCTGCGTCCTCTATTTCAGCCGCGGCGACATCGTGCGGTTGCGCTATTTCATCGAGCAGACCGACGATCCCAACGAACGCAAGATCGCGGAAGAGCAGCTTTTCCAGATGGTGCGCTTCTCGGAGGCCAACGTCTGCCGCCGCAAGACCATCCTCGGCTACTTCGGCGAAACCTACGCGAAAGAGAACTGCGAAACGTGCGACGTCTGCGTCGGCGATGTCGAGCGCCTCGACGCGACGGTGTCCGCGCAGAAGATCATGTCGGCCATTCATCGCTCCGGCCAGCGTTTCGGCGCGGTGCACGTCGCCGACATCGTCGTGGGCGCCAACACCCGGAAGATCCGCGAGCTCGGACACGACCAACTCAAAACCTACGGCGTCGGAAAAGACCGCGACAAGAAATACTGGCGCCGCGTCATCGACGATCTGCTCGCGCAGGAATGCGTGGTTCAGAATCCGGACAACTATTCCGCGCTCGAACTCACGCCCAAAGGCCAACAGGTGCTGCTCGGCAAAAAGAAGTTCGAGATCATTCGTCAGAAGGATTCCAAAAAGGCCGCGAAAACCGCCGCGACGGGCGACTACTCGCGCCTGCTGTTCGACCAACTTCGCGCCGAGCGCCAACGGCTCGCCGTCACGGAAGGCGTTCCGCCGTTCGTCATTTTCTCCGACCGCACCCTGCGCGAGATGGCGCTCTATTTCCCCGACACGCCCGAGCTGATGTCCGGCATCAGCGGCGTCGGCGCCGCGAAGTTGGAGAAATACGGCGACACCTTCATGACCATTATCGAGGTGTTCAAGCACATGCATCCCGAGGAGGTCGAGCGACGCGGCGCGCCGCGGGTGCCGATCAAAATCCAGAAGAAGAAAAAGAAGAGCGGATCAACCGTCGCGGAAACGCTCAGAATGGCGAAGGAGGGCTTTACGATGGAGGCGATCGCTGCGGTGCGCGATCTGTCCGAGGGCACCATCAGCCAGCACATCGAAACCGCGCTCGCGGAGGGCGATGGCGCCGCGCTGGAAATCGACCAGCTGATCGATCCCGAAAAACGGCTGCTGTGCGAGGAGTTGTTCAACCGAATGGGCGGCGCGTCCATGCGCTCCATGATCGAGGCCTCCGGCGGCAAAGCCACCTACGCCGACCTCCGCCTCGTCCGCGCCTTCATGCAAGAATCGTAGCAGCCGCCCGCTCGGCGGAACTATTTAAGCAACGAATGTATGGAAAGCAGCGAATCCAATCGCCCGAAACATTCGTTGCCACTTACCCGCCCGCCGTGATGGTTTGGTTGCTCCGCGGCTTGGCGGCTCCGCGGGAGATCATTCCTGGCCGCGGCCTTTTCGCGGCGAGGAGGATAGGTCGCCTTTTTCGCGCAATAAGCTGGATTTGAGCGCCGCGAGCGTTCAGGTTCCCCCGTTCCCGAATTTTCTCAACGAGGCATAACATGAACACATTCAAGGATCTCGGCATCGCCGACGACTACATTCAAGGGCTCGACGAGCTCGGCATCAAGAAACCAACCGACGTCCAGCGGCGGACCATTGCCGCGTTGCTGGGGCGCGACACCGACTTCATCGGGCAGGCCCAGACCGGAACCGGTAAAACCGCGGCGTTCGGGCTTCCGCTGTTGGCGCGGATCGACGCGGGGCAAAAGCACATTCAAGGCGTGGTGCTGGCGCCGACGCGCGAGCTGGCGAAACAGGTTCAGAAGCATTTGTTCCGGTACACGAAATATTCCGCGCGCATCTTTTCCGAGGTGGTTTGCGGCGGCGACAAGATCGACCGGCAAATCGAGGCGCTCAAGCGCCCGACGCAGGTGCTGGTCGCGACGCCCGGTCGGCTGATGGATTTGATTCGCCGCAAGGCGGTGGATCTGTCGCGGGTGGAGACGCTCGTGTTGGACGAGGCCGACGAAATGCTGAAGCTCGGTTTCCGCGAGGACATCGAGTCGCTCATGAGGCTCACCGCGGGCCAGCGGAACATCTGGCTGTTCTCCGCCACCATGCCGCAGGGCGTGAAGAAGATGATCAGCAAGCATATCGCGGCCGACGCGCCGTTTTTGAAGATCGATAAGAACCACATCGTGAACCCGGACATCCGGCATCTTTACATCAATTGCCGCGAAGGCGAAAAATTGGAGCGCATCGTCGAGTTCCTGAAGGAGTGCGGCGAGCAGCAGGGCATCATTTTCTGCCGCACGCGGCAGGACACCATCGATTTCGGCGCGGCGCTGGAGCCGCACGGATTTTCCAACGCGGTGTTGCACGGCGATCTGATGCAGACCGAGCGCGACAAGGTGATGCGTATGTTCAAGAAGGGCCGCGTGCGGATTCTGATCACGACCGACGTGTCGGCCCGCGGGATCGACGTGGACGACCTTTCCTTCGTGATCCATCATCAGCTTCCGGAAAAGAACGAGTATTACACGCACCGCAGCGGCCGCACGGGCCGCGCCGGCAAGTCGGGCATCTCGTTCGTGCTGGTCACCAAACACGATGAGAAGCGGATCGTTAAACTCGCCCGCGAGCTGAACATTCAGTTCCGCGAGATCGCGTAGGGTCGGCGTGCGGGAGAAGGTTGAAATCTACACGGACGGCGCCTGCAAGGGAAATCCCGGGCCGGGCGGCTATGGCGTGGTGCTGCTGTTCGGCGATCGGGAAAAAGAACTGTCCGGCGGCTTTCGCGAGACGACCAACAACCGCATGGAGCTGATCGCGTGCGTGGAAGGTCTGCGCTCGCTGAAGCGCCCGTGCGAGGTGGTTCTGACCAGCGACTCCAAATACGTCGTGAACGCGATGGTCAAGGGCTGGGCCAAGAAATGGCGCTCCAAAGGGTGGATGCTGTCGCCGTCGAAGCACGCGAAAAATCCGGATCTGTGGGCCGCGTTGCTGGACCTTTGCGCCGAACACGCGGTAACCTTCAAGTGGGTCAAGGGTCACGCGAACCACCCGGAAAACGAACGGTGCGACCAACTCGCGGTCGCGGCCTCGAACGAAAAAGAACGGCCGGTCGATATCGGCTTTGAAAATCCTGATCAGGCGCGCGTCCAAGACGACCTGTTCAGCCTGTGATGACGATAAGGAATTAGACATGAAAAAAACATTCAACCTAACGCACCCGAAAATCAAATACCCGCGCATGATCGACGCCGCCAAGAGCGAGCTTCGAAAGTACGTCAAGCGCGAGCGCCGCAAGGAACTGCCCGAGGGCGTGGATTTTTGGGATTTCGATTGCCGGTTCGGCGACACCGAAGCCGACGCGGTGGTGGTGCATCTGTCCGAACTGAACAAGCGGATCGACGACGTCCAGGCGCGCGAGCTGACGTCGTTCTACGTGGAGATTTTCGCGAAGGAAGGCGTCCGCGCCAAGCCGGAACCAAAAGCGGGCGAGGGCGAACCGGAAGAGGTCGTTGTTCCCCGGCCCGTTCTTCCCAAAATCAGAACGTTTGGCGACGCGCCGGACGTCGACGAAGACGCTCCTGAAAAATAGGTTTCATAACAAACAACCCACGAAGTAGACCCCATGCACGAAAAACAAAAAGCATTCAAGCGCCCGCCGCGAAAGCATATTCCCAAGGGCCTCGAGATTCTTTACGAGGATCGGGACATCGTGGTGGTTGAAAAAACTAACGGACTCCTGACCGTTGGAACGCCAACGGTGAAAGAGAACACCGCGCATTTTCTGCTCAATGAATACGTCCGCAAGGGGAATTCAAAATCCCAAAACCGCGCGTATATCGTGCATCGTCTCGATAAAGAGACCTCGGGCATTCTGGTGTTCGCCAAAAGCGAGGCCGTGAAAGAGTTTCTCCAGAAAAACTGGCCGGCCACGAAAAAACAATATTACGCGGTCGTCAGCGGAGCCCCGAAGGAACCAGAGGGGCTGGTTACCTCCTACCTCCTGGAAAACAGCGTTCACCGCATGTATTCCGTCGCGAAATCAGCGACGGGAAAGCTCTCGAAAACCGCCTATCGCGTCATCAAAGAGGGCTCGGATTTCAGCTTGCTGGAAGTTGATCTGCTTACCGGCCGAAAACACCAGATCCGCGTGCATCTCGCCGATCAGGGTTGTCCGGTCGCGGGGGACAAGAAGTATGGCGTGAAAGGGCAGGGCGTGAAACGACTCTGTTTGCACGCGGCCAAGCTGACCATCGTTCATCCGCACACCAAAGAAAGCATGACCTTCGAGTCCGAAATCCCGCCCTATTTCCACAACGTGGTGAACAAAAAGCTGGAGCCCGCCAAACCAGTAAAGGCCGTCGCGCCCGCGCCCGCCGAGGCGAAGCCCTCGGCCAACAAGAAAAACGCGCCCAGAAAGCCGAAGAAAAAGAAACGGCACGTTCCCCGAAAGGGATAGCCCTCCGCGTCTTGGCGAGGAACAACTGATATCACACGGAGCCGCCAAGCCGCGGAGCAGTCCAACCTGACGCGGGGGGAGGGTAAGTGGCAACGAATGCAGGGAAAGCAGCGAATGTCTCCGGCGGACGGCTCGGCGAGCCATCCCTACCAAAAATTGTATCTCCGTGTCTCCGCGTCTTTGTGTGAAACAACCCCGGCGTTGATGATCGCGCGCGGAGCCGCCAAGCCGCGGAGCAACTCAACCTTCGCGCCTTCGTGTTTGAATATTACCGTCTCAGGTAGAGCTTCGCGCAGCCGATGGCGTCGGACAGGGCTTCGTGGTGTCTGAGCGGGATGCCCAGTCGCTCGCAGCAGCTGTTCAGCTTGTATGGAATGAAACCCTTGGCCTTGTAGATCCGCATCGTGCATTCCCAACGCGCGGCCAGGCCGAGTTCGCCGTAAGGTAGATCATAATATTCCATGGTGCGTTTGAGCACGGATCGATCGAATACTTCGTTGTGCGCGACGAGGGTTCGGTTTCGCAGCCGTTCACGGATTTCCGGATAGAGTTCGCCAAAGGTTGGCGCGCTCAGGGTGTCCCGCGGCTGAATGCCGTGCACCGCGATGTTCATGCCGAAATAGGCGTTTCCCGGCGGCTGGATCAGCGAATAATATTCTTCCGTGATGGCGCCGTTTTCCACGGTCACGATGCCGACGGCGCACGCGCTGT
>JARFRL010000078.1 GCA_029287275.1 Pontiella desulfatans | reverse complement strand
CGGCATCACCACCAATCAGGAAGGGCGCGAGATCGACCACGACAAAACGCCGACCTTCGGGAAATATCTACATGACGCCGGCTACGACACCGGCTATATCGGCAAGTGGCATCTGGGGGAATACGACGATCCGCGGCCCGGCTGGGATTTCTGGTGCAGTTTTCAAGGACAGGGAAACTACGACAAAAACCAGCTGAACATCGATGGAACCCGAATCACCAAAGTGGGCTACGTCACGGACGTGCTAACCGACTACGCGATCAACTTCATTGAACGCGAGCGCGACCAACCCTTTCTGCTCTACCTCTCCCACAAAGCCGTGCACGGCCCCTTCACGCCGCCGGACCGCCACAAGGATCTCTACGCCGGCCTTCCCGCGCCCGAACCGCTCAGCTGGAACGACGACATGGACGACAAACCGGAATGGCAGCGACGCATGACCCTCCCGTGGGAACAAAGCACCCGCGTGCGCCGCAAACATCCGATTCCGGTTCCCGCCAAACGTGGGCTGGGCCATTTCCCCGCCGAAACCGGCGTGCACGAACAACGGAACTATCTCCGTTGCATACCCGCCATAGACGAAGGCGTGGGACGCGTCTTCCAGACCCTTGAAAAAATGGATCAGTTGGAAAACACGATCATCGTCTTCGCGGGCGACAACGGCTACATGCACGGCGAGCACGGCATGGGCGACAAACGGCAGGCGTACAACGAATCAATGCGGATCCCGCTGATCATGCGCGGCCCCGGCGCCGAACCCGGATCAACGGTTGAGGAGATGGTCCTGAATCTCGATATCGCGCCCACCTTTCTGGAGAGCGCCGGCTTGAAGATCCCGGAGGCCATGCAGGGCCGGTCGCTGGTTCCGCTCGCGAAAAACGAACCCGTCGAAGACTGGCGGACCTCCTTCCTCTTCACCTATTGGCGCGATCTCGTCACCGCCATGCCGCGCATCACCGCGGCGCGCTCCATCGACGCGATGTACGCCAACTATCCCGACGGCGACAGCATCGAAGAACTCTACGACCTAAAGAAAGACCCCGGCGAAACGCGCAACCTCGCCTATCTTCCGGAATCGAAGCCCTTGAAAGAGAAAATGCGCCGGGAGCTCGAAAAAGTCATGGCCGATGCGGAATACGAGGCCATCGTTCAACGGCCCCATCCGGAAGACCTCAAAGGCCGACCGCTGGGCGTTCTGATCGATCAAACCTTCGGTCCCAACGGACTCTCCTGCTCCGGCGACGCGGTGAAAAGCATCGCGATGAACAGCGATCTCGATCCGCATTACGGATGTCTGATTTATGAAACGTGGGTAACCCCCGAAACCGACGGGGTGATTCTTTCCTTCGGCGATAAGATCTCGGGTTACCTGTTTTACGCGCAAAACGGCGTCCCCGGCTTCTGTTTCAGTTCCGGACAGCGCTTCCACGCGCTGGATGGCGACGAACCCCGCCTTGGCGAACCCACCCATCTTTTGGTGGAAATGGACAACTACAACGCCACCGCGAAGTTTTACGTGAACGGCGAGCACGCTCAAACCGAAACCATTTTCTGCAACTTGCGCCCCTGGACGAAAAACATGGGCGACATCACCATCGGCGCCGACCCGGAACCACTGGTCGACGCGTATGATCTGTCCAAGATGGGCGGATTCACCGGCACGGCGCGCGGCTTTAAAATTCAGCGCGGACGAATGACGGACGAAGCGCTGTCGGCCTACGCCAAAGCCTCCGCCGCGCGATTTGAATAGGCGGCGGCGCGCCGCGTCGCTTCGGAAGCCCCCGGGCCCGTTCTCTTTATCCTTTTTCCTCGGTCGCGCTCGCGGTAGATTGTTTACATTCGTGAACTGGGAGATAGCAATGAATGAAGAGGCGGGGTCTGGACGCGGCGTATCAAGTTGGATGAATAAACTCTTTCCGCGATTTTGCGTCGTTTTTTTCGCTCTCCACGCGATTGAAGCGCGGGCGACCAACCGCCCGCCGAATGTCATTCTTATTTACGCGGATGATCTGGGCTATTCCGACATCGGATACAACGCGCCGACCGGCAGTCTGGCGCGCACGCCGAATATTGACCGGATCTGTAATGAGGGCGTCTACCTTTCGAATTATCTGACGCATCATGTTTGCACGCCCAGCCGGGCCGGCGTGATGACGGGTCGGCATTACACGCGCGTCGGGTCGGGGCTGAACGTGAACGGAACGCTGGACAACAGCGTTCCCAACATCGCCAAGGATTTCCAACAGGCGGGCTACACGACGGGTTGCTTTGGAAAATGGCACAGCAGCGATCCGAATGAGCCCACCAATGGAAAAGGACAGGAAGTCGACTACAACGCGGTCAAAGCCTACAGCGCGACGCATCAGGAGGATACCGCCCCGTTGGATAACGGGATGTTCGACAA
>JARFRL010000423.1 GCA_029287275.1 Pontiella desulfatans | reverse complement strand
CAATCACGCCGCGCAGGCAGCGGCTATCATTTTCTTCTCCGCCTCCCAGCAGAAGAGGCTTAGTGGTCGTGAAATCTTTTTTGATATAATCTTCGGCTTTTGTATGCTCAAAGGCCGTGCTGAACCTGAAATTATCCTTCGTTGAAGTGGCATCATAGTTAAACGCGTAAACCTCAAAAACACGGGGAAGGGTCTTCGTCGATTTGACACCGGGTTTTTCGTTATCCTCCAGCCACATTTTCGCCACGCCACCCACTACATTGGGGTCCGCACTCTCTTCAACCTGCAGGCTGAATCCGCCGGACGACGGCGATTTGGCGTCCCCCATCACACAGGTGCTGATGGCGTCCTCCTCGCCAATCGCATCGGCGCGGAACGCGATAAACAGCGCCAAACCATCGTTGGCCGCGGCGGCCCCGTCGTTGCTGAAATCAAAAAACTGCTCCATCTGAGCGGAAGAAAGCAGCTGTAGCGCGTTGCCTTTTTTTCCGTTGGCATTTTCCGCGCTGGCGAAATCCATCGCGCGCAAATCAATGACACCACGGGAGCCCTTAACAAAATCACCCGATGTATCATAAGTCACGACGCTTCCGGCCGCGGGGACCGCGTGATATCCGTTTCCGGATAGGTCCGTCCATTGCGTCACGACTCCGCCACTCTCAATCAGACCGCTCGCGTCCGAAGCATCCAAATGGATCACGGGTGTTTGGGCCAGGACGTTCAAGGCATTCACCGCGAACATGGCTGCTAGACAGAACATTTTATCAAACCTACGGCTGAACTCGCTCATCTTTTTCTCCTCGTTCACAACAACTTAGACACCATTAGACGAAAAATATAATATGTCATACATATGTTGTATATATAAAAAGTGTATTTCTTTTATTCAATACAAACAGGGACGATCCGACATCCACGCTCACCATGATTTATCGGCGCGGTAGCTTGACGAGCAGGCCTGAAGCCTCTATCACATTTTCAATAATCGCAGAAAAAAAGGAGTATCGCTATGAGCATGAAAATCGGATTTATTGGAATGGGCATCATGGGCCGCCCTATGGCCGTCAACCTCCTCAAAGCGGGACATCAGGTCACCGTCTATAACCGGACCGAGTCGCGCGCGCGGGAAGCCGTCGACGCCGGCGCGAAAAAGGCCCTCTCGCCCAAAGCTTGCGCGGAAGGCAACGACATCGTCATCACCATCGTCACCGACTCCAAAGATGTTGAAAACGTGCTGTTCGGAGAAAACGGGGCGGTCGAAGGCGCGGCTTCCGGAACCACCTTTATCGACATGAGCACCATCTCACCCGACGTCACCCGCGACATCGCGGCCAAACTCGAAGCGGCGGGCCATCACTTCCTCGACGCCCCCGTCAGCGGTGGCGACATCGGCGCCGTCAACGGGACCCTGACGATCATGGTCGGCGGGAAGCAGGAAGTCTTCGACCGCGTCACCCCCGTCTTCGAAGCCATGGGTAGTCGCATCACTCTGGTCGGCCCTTCCGGCGCCGGACAAGTCACCAAGGCCTGCAACCAAATTCTATGCGCCGTCAACCTCGTGGCCACCTGCGAAGCGCTGGCGCTGGCCAAACAATCCGGCATCGACCTCGAAAAAATGCACCGCGTTGTCACCGGTGGCGCCGGCGGCAGCTGGTCGCTCGAAAACCTCGGAAAAGCCATCATCGACGGCAACTACGACCCGGGCTTCATGGTCAAACTGATCCAGAAAGACCTCAACATCGTGCTCAATGCCGCCAAGAACCTGAACCTTCCGATTGCCGGAACCGCGCTGGCGCATCAATACTTCTGCTCCAACGAAGCACACAACGAAGAAGACCTTGGCACGCAGGCGATGTTCAAAGTCGTCGAACGACTCGGAAACTTCAACATGTAAGCGGAGCGACGCGCTCCCTACCCGAAACGAAAAACTCCCTTTCCGACGAAATCCGTCGATCAGGGAGTTTTTTATTTCGATATCGACCGTTGGGCTATTTAATCATACACGCGGTTTTTCGGCGGATGTCGCGGGAGGACGAACCGATCAGCAGCTCGAACTCGCCGGGCTCGACCATCCAGTCCTCACTCGCTTCGTCGAAGAACGCGAAAGAGCGATCGTCGAGTTCCAACGCGACGGTTTTCGTTTCACCGGGCTCAAGGACGATTTTCTTGAACGCTTTCAGCTCCTTCTTCGGACGCGGCACACTGCTTTCAACGTCACGCACGTAAAGCTGAACCACCTCGGCGCCGGAGCGCGCGCCGGTGTTGGTGACATCGAGCGTTACCGAAACGTTCTTTCCAGAAATCTTCACCTTCGGCTCGCCATAGCCGAAGGTCGTGTAGCTGAGGCCATGGCCGAACGGGAATCGCGGTTCAAGATTCCGCTCATCGAAGTAGCGATATCCGACGAACACGCCTTCCTTGTATTCGATGGACTGAAGCTCTCGTCCCCAGTTGCCTTCCGGATATTGCTCCACCGATTTCGGAATCGACACCGTCAGTTTTCCATTCGGATTGGCTTCACCGAAGATCAGTTTCGCCAACGCGACACCGACCTGCTCGCCCGGATACATCGCCTGAATGATGGTCGGTACGCGGTCCACCCAGCTTTCCATCGTCACGCCCGCGGAAAAGGTGACGACGGCCGTGTTCTTGTTGGCCGCGGAAACGCCTTTGATCAGCTCCTGTTGCGCGGGGCTGAGTTCCAATCCCTGAAACCGATCGCGCCCTTCTCGCTCCATGTTGCCGGTGTTGCCGACATTGAGAATGACCGCGTCCGACGTTTTCGCCAGCTGAACGGCTTTCTTCGTCCATTCGATGTTTTCATAGTCCCACCAGAACTTCATGATGCCTTTGGCGCCGCTTTTTCGGTATTCCAGTTTGATGTCGTGCGCGCCCTTTTCAAGGTTGACTTCAACCTGCTGCCACCAGAGGTCGTTATTCCCCTTTCCGCTGAATACTTCTTTGCCATCAACAAAGAGTTTGGCCTGCCCTTCAAACCGCAGTTCCAAGGTGTATTCCCGCGATTCCGGCGCGTTCAGTTGGCCTTCCCAGCGCACGGAAAACTTTTTCTTCGAGCCCATTTTGCGGCCGGCCTCCGGCACCAGCGGATCTTTATCCCACTGGAACGAAACGGTGGAGTCGACAGCTTCGCGCTGCACCGCGCCGAAGTTGACATCGTCAAAATAGACGCCGCTCAATCCCGGAGTCCCGTCTTTGGAAACCAGATATTTCGAATCGATCGGGCCACAGCCGCCCTCCGCGTAAACGCCCGGCGCGTAAACCACTTCCACGGAATCACCGAGATATTCACGAATACCTTCCAGCGGGGTGATCATGTCTTCCATTTCCGGTTTGACGTTCGCGCTGCCGCCCACTTGGAAGAGCGTGTACTGCTCCCCGTCATTGGGAATAAAATGGCTGCCATAGTTCGCGTGTGGACCGATCACCGCGATTTTTTTAACCGCGGCTTTATCAAGCGGAAGCAAGTCGCCTTCATTCTTCAGCAACACGATCGAATTGAGGGCCAGCTCCTGCGAGAGCTGTTTCATTTCAGGGCTTTTGAACACCGACACCGGCGGATTCTCATAATCCGACTCGATGCATTGGGCCACATACATGGTGCGAAGGATGTTGCTGACGCGTTCGTCAATCAACTCGACCGACACTTCACCGGACTCCACGGCTTTTTTCAATTTCTCGCCATACCAGCGCGCGCGCGGCATTTCCAGATCCAGACCGGCCTTGACCGAATCCACCGTGGAGTGCGTGCCGGACCAGTCGGAAAGCACAAAGCCCTTGAAGCCCCAACGCTTGCGAAGCACGTCGTCCAACAGATACGGATTTTCCGCGGCCCACTTGCCGTTGATCTTGTTGTAGGAACTCATCACGCTCATCGCGTCCGCTTCCGTAATCGCGTACTCGAAGCCCGGCAGATAGATTTCATGCAACGCCCGCTTGCTGACTCGCACATCGAGGAATCCACGCGACCACTCCTGATTGTTGCAAACGTAGTGCTTTAGCGTCACCACCACTTTTTCATCCTGCAGACCTTTCACGAAAGGCACCGAGGTGCGCGCGTTCAGGTACGGATCTTCCGTGAAATATTCGGTGGAGCGGCCGCAACGCAGGTCCCGCACGATGTTGAACGCCGGCCCCGCCACGGCGTGGTTGTCCGCGCAGCGGATTTCCTGGCCCACGCCCCGCGCGACTTTTTTCACGAGTTCCGGATCCCAGCAGGCGGCGTAGTTCATCGAAGCCGACATGAAGGTGCCCGACTTAATCATCCGCCGTCCCGTCTTTTCATTCGGAAAGAATGAACGCGCGCCATACGGACCATGGGCGATCGCGTATTCGGGAATGCCGAGGCGTGGAATCGAAGGCGGACCGTCATATCCGAGCTTTTCCTTGTCGCCATGCATGAACTTCATTTTTTCATCCAGCGTCATCTGCTTGACGATCTTTTCCACCTTCTGATCGATGGCAGCCAAATCTTCGTCCGACAGAATCGTGGATCCGGAATATGCCGCGCCGGAGACCATTACCCCCGCCGCGACCGCGAAAAACATACGTTTACTCAAAACACCCTTCATTACACTTCCCTTTCGAACTAAGATAAACAGCACTATATTACTACGCTAAAACAACAATTCTCCAGAAACATAGAAGCCTCGGCCATGACTATAGTCCAAACTTTCTGGACAAAATTCTCTTCGAACAAAATCAAAGCAATCCATTCCTCGCCAAATAAGGACTATCTGCCGACCTTCAACCGGATAAAGGTAGACTCTTGAGCCGTTGGGACTGAGTTCGTCACATAATTCAACAGGGCGCCGGTCTCGTTCGTTCCAGTGACGGAATACCCCGCGTTGGTCCAGGTTCCGGAAATCAGATTCGTGGATGTTTCAACAGCATACACCAGCGTCGCGTCGTCCGTTCGCGCCGGATGAACGTACCTCATGGTTCCGTCCGCGTGACTGAACGTCAATGCCGCTCCAAGATCCCATCTATTCGTCGGGTTTCCGTCAACGGCATACTCGAACAGGTTCGCCAGACCGTCGTTGTCATAGTCGTTGCTCGCCGATCCCATCAAGTTGGGTCCGCCGTATAAATCGACCCACAGATCATATCCGTCAGGAACAACGCCAGACGGCAGATCGGTGGAGTCGACCAGCACCATGGCCAGGAGCGGCGAGTCGCCGGTCACGTCGATCCGGATATCTTCGATGCTTCCGAACCGCGCGTCGCTCTCGCTGAATTTGATGGTTTTCCACGCCGGGGCCGCTGAAAACCCGGCGAACGACTGTGATTTGCCCAGCTTCATCCCGGAAGCGCTGTGATAGTAAACCGCGACGGAACAATCCCGATCCACCAACATGTACACCTCAATCCCCACGTCAGAACGGGTTCCGTCCGAAAACGCCGGTTCGGTCACATCCAGGCTGTAACTGGTACCGCTGATCAGGCGGGCACCTTTAACTCGGCGCTGGTCGTTGAGCCCATTCGGATCGGAGTCCGACATAATCATGGCGTCTTCCATGACGATGTTATTGGTGTCCAGCGCGATGCCGTAATCGAGCGCGGGATCCTGGTTGATGTCGGCCACGATATACGTTTCATCAAGCAGATTGTTATCCACGTAATCGGGT
>JARFRL010000050.1 GCA_029287275.1 Pontiella desulfatans | reverse complement strand
TCGAGAATCGGTTGCACGACGCGCCACTCGGCCTCCACTTCGTCGGACCGCGTGAAGAGCGTGGAGTCGCCGTGCAAGGTGTCGAGCAACAACCGCTCATAGGCCTCCGGCAAGGATTTGTTCCAGGTGCCGGAATAGGAGAAGTCCATCTTGACGTCCTCCACCACGAACCGCATGCCGGGGCGCTTGGTGCCCACCTTCAAAAAGATGCCCTCGTTGGGCTGAATCTGAAAAATAAGCGTATTGGGTTTGATCCGCGTGATGTCGCAAACATCGTCCTCGCACTCGACCTGTTGGAAAAGTTGCAAAGGCGGCACCTTGAACTGAACCGCGACTTCGGTGGTTTTCTTGGCCATGCGTTTTCCGGTCCGCACCAGAATCGGAACGCCCGCCCATCGCCAGTTGTTGATGGAGAGCCGCATCGCGGCGAAGGATTCGGTGTTGGAAGCCGGATCAATGCGCTCCTCCTCCAAATAGCCTTTGATATTCTTGCCGTCCGCGTCGACGCCTTCGGCATATTGCCCGCGACAAACGGCGTCGGAAATCGTTTCGCGCGTGTCGAGTTTCGTCGCGTTGAGCACTTTCACCTTCTCGTTGCGAATCGACTCGGCGGAAAGGTCGCCGGGCGCCTCCATGGTCACGAGGCAGAGCAGTTGGAGCAGATGATTGGTCACCATGTCGCGGAGCGCGCCATATTCATCGTAGTAGCCGCCGCGCCCTTTCTCCATGCCCACCGTCTCGGAGGCGGTGATTTGAATGTGATCGACGTAACTCCGATTGAAGACCGGCTCGAAGATCGCGTTCGCGAAGCGGAACGAGAGGATGTTCTGCACGGTCTCCTTGCCGAGGTAGTGATCGATGCGGTAGATCTGCGACTCGTCGAGATGGCGCAGCAATTCGTTGTTGAGCGCGAGCGCGCTTTCCAGATCGTGGCCGAACGGCTTTTCGATGACCACGCGGCTCCAATGGGGCTCGCCGGGATTCGCCACCAAGCCGGACGCCTTCAACGAGCGAACCGCGGTTTCGAACAGGTCGGGAATGATCGAGAGATAAAACAGCCGGTTTTCCGGGTAGGTTTCCGCGTCGGCGAACTTTTCCTTCAGATCGGCGTAGGCTTCCGGCGTGGCGATGTCGCCTTTGTGGTAGCGAACATGTTCCACGAACCGCGCCACCGAATCGTCCTCCGCGGGCAGGCGCGAGAATTCCTTGATGGATTCCGCCAACATGCCGCGGAACATTTCGTCGTCGTAGTCGCGGCGGGCGAAGCCGACGATGGTGAATTTCTCCGGCAACAAGTTCTGGCTGAAGGCCACGTAGAGCGCGGGCATGAGCTTGCGGTGCGTGAGATCGCCCGAGGCGCCGAAAATGACGATGGTGACGGGCTCGTTGACGCGGCTCTCGCCGATAATTCCTGAAGCGCTCATGGGGAGATTCTCCTGTTCGATCCGTGGACCTTATCATCCGCGTCCGCGCTTTTTCAACGCTTGCGAACGCCGCGTTTTCCCGTTACGTTCTCTTCATCCAATTTATGAAACTTCTCGCCCGACACCTCTTCACGAACCTGCTGCAGCCGCTGCTCTACCTGCTGCTGGCGTTCACGCTCATTTTCATCATCGCCGATCTGATGGACAACAACGACGTCTTCATTTCGGCGAAAGCGTCCGCGGGGATGGCGCTTCAATACTACGGGCTATTGCTCCCCTCGATGGTGATCATCATCGTGCCGATCTGCCTGCTGCTCTCGACGCTCTACAGCCTGTCCACGCTCACGCGCCACAGCGAGATCGTCGCGATGCGCGCCAGCGGCGTCAGCATCTACCGCATCGTTCGGCCCTACATGCTGATGGGATTCATCTGCTTCCTGTTCACCGCGGTGGTGAACGAATACACCGGCCCGAAATACGCCTACCGCGCCGATCAACTTCTTGAAAGTCACAAGCACGCCTCGGACGACGTCTACTTCGAGAACATCGCCTACAAAAACCCCACCGTCGGCCACGAATGGCACATCGTCGGTTTCGACACGCGGACCTACACGATGAAAGGCGTCACGCTACGCGAGCGGCGCCCGGACGGCTCCGACAAGCGGAAAATCACCGCGCGCAAAGGCCACTGGCTCGACCGCCGCTGGTGGTTCGAGGACGGCACCATTCAGGAGTTCGATGAAAGCAACATCCGCGTCGGCAACCCGGCAACCTTCCAAACCCTCGAAATGCGCGACCTAATGGAAAGCCCTGAAGATTTCATGGGCGAGGCCAAAGACCCCGCGCACCAATCCTCGCTCGAACTGTGGAACTACATCCAATCCCATCAGCACCTCTCGCCGGAATCCATCAACAGCGACCTAGTCGACTTTCATCATAAGCTCACCATGCCGTTCATCTGCCTGATCGCGACCATCATCGGCATCCCGGTCGGCGCGCACACCGGACGCAAAGGCGCCCTCGCGGGAATCATGATGGCCATCGGCATGTTCTTCGGGTTCTACGCGCTGCAGTTCACCATGGAATATTTCGCGAAACAGATGCTGTTCGCGCCGTGGATCGGCGCCTGGACCTCCATCATCGTCTTCTACACCATCGGCAGCGCAATGATCTACCGCATGCGGTAAAACGTGAGGCGTGACGATTGAGGCGTGAAATGTGAAATGTGAAATGTGAAATGTGAAATGTTCCGACCACCGACTTTGCCGCGCAACAAAAATCACGTATCAATCGTCACGTTTCACGAATCAAATCACGTCTCAATCGTCACGTTTCACAAACCAAATCACGCCTCAATCGTCACGTTTCACGGACAACTCACCAATCCCGCAGGAAATGACATCCGGTGTGGTGGCCGCCGCGGTTCTTGAAGTAATCCTGA
Organism: Pontiella desulfatans; assembly: GCA_029287275.1. Classification (GTDB taxonomy): domain Bacteria; phylum Verrucomicrobiota; class Kiritimatiellia; order Kiritimatiellales; family Pontiellaceae; genus Pontiella; species Pontiella desulfatans_A. The sequence goes on along the minus strand of JARFRL010000050.1, from coordinate 1,393 downwards.
TGGTAGCCCTCCGCGGGGTAGAATATCGCGGCCGGTACGATCTCGGTGACGATCGGCTTCTTCCATTTTTTTCGCGCCTCGACTTTCACCTTCTCCGCCGCGGCCTTCTGCTCGGCCGACTGATAAAAGATCGCGGAACGATACTGCGATCCAACATCGGGCCCCTGTCGGTTGACGGTCGTCGGATCATGCAGTCGCCAGAAATAGGTCAGCAACGTCTCGTAAGAGATTTTCGCGGGATCAAAAACAATCTCGATCGCCTCGGCGTGTCCCGTGTCCTTGTAACAAATATCCTTGTACGTAGGATTCTCGGTTCGTCCGCCGGTGTAGCCCACCGTCGTATCGATCACGCCATCCAACTCCTGAAGAATCGCTTCGACACCCCAGAAACAACCGCCCGCGAATACCGCCTTTTCCATATTTTCCTCCTGATCTCCAGCCCAGCTCAACGATGCCGTCAACGCCAAGGCCGCCATGAATGCTTTTTTCATTTAGAGCTCCTGTAATTGTCCCGTTAGACGGATTTCATCTCAATACGTTCAACCCTCGTCCGCCAAGTTCACGACCGCGGAGTGAACGCCGAGCACGACGTTCGCCATGCGGTCGTAATCCAGCGTGTCCGGCGTGTCGTTCGGGCCGTGATAGCGATGGTTCCGCATGAACGCGGTATCGGTGATCATCACCGCGTCATAGCCATGCCTCCAATAATCGCGGTGGTCGGAAAAGTCGATCATAGGAAAATCCTTCGAGGCGCGCAGGACGTGGACCGGCAGATCCGTGGCGCCGCGCGCCGCGATTTTCACCCGTTTCGCGAGGCCATGGTCGCCGTAACAGCCGATCACTCCGATGAAATTACCCGTGGACGGATAGAAGGCCCCCAGCGCGGCGTTCGGGAAGCGCTGACTTCCTTCCGCGTCGGAAAAATAACCGATCATCTCCAGACAGAGCATGGCCTCCACGTTCACGCCATTTTGTTTATGCCGCCAGGCGTGCCGCGCGCTGCCCATGTTGGTTGAACGAAAAAACGGAGGCTCTTCCAGCGTGTACGCGACCAGTTCCACTTTTTTATGCAGCGCGGTATCGCCCAGCAGATGAGCCAGCTCGATCAGCCCCGCGACGCCGCTGGCGTTGTCGTCCGCGCCGGGCGTGTCGCCGCAACCGTCGTAATGCGCGCCCACCACGATTCGAGATTCGGAGTCCGGCCCGAACTCCGCGATGACGTTGCGGTAGGTCTTTCCCTTCACCTCGTAGGTTTGCTCCGAAACCGTCGCGCCGGCGGCCTTGAATTCCGCCGCCAGGTAGTCCGCGCACTTGTTCAGATTCCAGACGCGTTTGTAGTCCCGCGGCGCGAACTCGACCGCGAGTTTCCGCACGTGCGCGCGCAGCCGGTCGG
>JARFRL010000048.1 GCA_029287275.1 Pontiella desulfatans | reverse complement strand
CGGGGAGATGATTTCCTTGTTGAGCGCCTTCTTGTCGATCGCGTTGAAATACTCGTTGGACGCGAGGTTGACCAGCAGGTCGCCCTTGGTCTGGTTCAGCTCTTCGGTGATGGTCGCCTTCCAGAACGCGTAAAGATTCTTGGCGCCGCGGGTGGCCAGGGGGCGGCCCATTTCAAGGCGATAGGGCTGAATGAGATCGAGCGGCTTGAGCAGCCCGTAAAGTCCGGACAGCACGCGCAAATGATTTTGCGCGAAGGTAACGTCGCGCTTTTTCAGCGTCGGCGCGTCGAGCCCGTCGTAGACGTCGCCCGTGAACGCGAAAATCGCTTGCTTGGCGTTTTCGAGCGAGAAGGGCGCGTTCCAGTCCTTGAAGCGTTGGCGATTCAGCTCCGCGAGCTTCTCGCTGACGTCCATGAATTCCATCAATTCGGCTTTGGAAAACCTCCGCGCCTTGGAGACCAGTGTTCGCGATTGATCGAGAAACGCCGGTTGCGTGAACGCGGAAACTTCCGCGGGCTCCATGTTCATGCTTTTGGATGGAGAGAGGACGACGATCATTTTTCGAGCATGGTTTTGATGGGTTCGGCGTAGAGCTCCGGCTCGAGCAGAAACGAGTCGTGCCCTTTGTCGGAGCGGACGGCGATGTATTCATGCTTCAGGCCGGCTTCCGCCAGCTTGTCGCGCAGGAACTCCTGTTCCTCGGGGTAGAAGCAACAGTCGGAATCGATGCTGAACACGAGGTATTCCTGATGCCCGCAGTTCGCGAACACCTCCGGATAGTCGACGCCCATGTCGCGGGCGAGGTTTTGGTTGGTCCAGGCCGCGACGAGATAGAGGTAGGTGTTGGCGTCGAAGCGGCGCAGGAACTTGCGCCCTTGGTGGAGGATGTAGGATTCCAGCGGCGTTCGGATTTTGTACCACGAGAATTCGTCCTGCTCCTGTTCGCACTTGTCGGTCATGCGGGCTTCCATGGCCTGAAGCGACACGAAGGTTTTGTGCGAGATCATGCGGGCCAGCGCCAGTCCGCGCAGCGGGGCGGGGCCGTCGTAGTAATGACCGTTGTTGTAGTTCGGATCGTTTTCGATCGCGAGAATCTGCTCGAGGTTGTGCACGCGGGTGAGCGTGGTTGATTCAAGCCCGGTGGCCACGGGAATCACGCGGTCGACCCGCTCCGGATAGCGCGCCGCGAAGTTCATCACCATCATGCCGCCGAGCGAGGAGCCGATCGCCGCGTGGAATTTTTCCACGCCCAGTTCGTCGTAGAGCGGGAGCTGCGAGTCGACGATGTCGCCAAAGCTGATCCGCGGAAAATCGCCGCCGAATTCCTTGCCGGTCTCGGGATTGGTTGAGGAGGGGCCGGTGCTTCCGTAGCATCCGCCGAGATAGTTCGCGCACACCACGAAGAAGCGGTCGGTGTCGACGGGTTTTCCCGGCCCGACGAACTCGTTCCACCAACCCAACTGACATTCGGCGTTCCAGCGTTCGCCAACGCCCGGCACCGCCGGGTTGAATCCGGCCACGTGTTGCGAGCCCGACAGCGCGTGGAACACCAGCACCGCGTTGTCCTTCGCGGCGTTGAGTTCGCCGTAGGTTTCGTAGGCCAGCGTGATGGGACCAAAATCCCGCCCGTCGTGCAGGACGAGGCGGGATTCGGCGTCTTCGCCATATGTGAAAAACTTCGTTCTAACTTCCATTACATCCTTAAAGGCCATCCCCGCGGGGATGGCCCGGTTCATGTTCTATACGCTGGCCAACGCCTGGTCGATATCTGACAGGATATCGTCGATGTGTTCAAGCCCCACCGAAAGACGGACCAGGTCCGGCGTGATGCGGGCCGAGGCCTGCTGCTCTTCGGAGAGCTGCGAATGGGTCGTGGTCGCGGGATGAATCGCCAAGCTGCGCGCGTCGCCGACGTTCGCGAGATGCGAGAACAACTCGAGTTTCTCGATGAACTTCTTGCCGGCTTCCGCGCCGCCTTTGATGCCGAAGATGACCATGCCGCCGGCGCCGTTGGGAAGATACGTGTCCGCGAGCGCCTTGGAGGGATCGCCTTCGAGCGCGGGATGCCGCACCCATTCGACCTTGTCGTGGTTTTGAAGATGTTTCGCGACGGCCAGCCCGTTTTGGGAATGACGCTCCATGCGCAGGCCGAGCGTTTCGATGCCTTGCAGCGCCATCCAGGCGTTGTCCGGCGCGATGCACGCGCCGAGGTTGCGGAGCGGAATCAACCGCATGCGCAAGATGTAGGCGAGGGGCGCGAGATCGCCGAGATCGTTCGCGAAGCTGACGTTCCAGTAGCTCGGTTCCGGCTCGGAGAGCAGGGGATGTTTGCCGGTGGTCCAATCGAACTTGCCGGAGTCGACCACGATTCCGCCGATGCCCGTGCCGTGCCCGCCCATCCATTTGGTCAGCGAGTGCACGACGATGTCCGCGCCGTGTTCGAGCGGGCGGCAGAGCGCGGGCGTGGTGAAGGTGGAGTCGACGATCAACGGCAGGCCGTGCGCGTGCGCGATGTCGGCGATGGCCTGGATGTCGACCACGTCGAGCAGCGGATTGCCGACGGACTCGCAATAGAGCGCTTTGGTTTTATCGGTGATCGCGGCCTCGAAGTTCTTCGGGTCGGTGGGGTCGACGAAGTTCACGTTGATGCCCATGCCCGGCAGGATGTCGTTGAACTGCGTGTAGGTTCCGCCGTAGAGGTTGTTGGCGGAGACGATTTCGTCGCCGGATTTCGCGAGGTTGATGATGCTGTAGAAAACCGCGCTGGTGCCGGAGGAGAGGGCGAGCGCGGCGGCTCCGCCTTCCAGCGCCGCGACGCGTTGCTCGAGCACGTCGGTGGTCGGGTTCATGAGCCGCGTGTAGATGTTGCCCAGTTCCTTGAGCGTGAAAAGATTGGCGGCGTGTTCCGTGCTGTCGAACCGATAGGCGGCGGTGCGGTATAGCGGCACGGCGTGCGACTTGGTGCTGCCTTCAACGGTCTCGTATCCGGCGTGCAGGCATTTGGTTTCCAGTTTGCTCATGTTCTCATTTCCTTTCGGGTTTTTAATAGTCCGCGCGACGAGGGACGCCTTCAGGAAAGAGATCGAACATTTTCCCGTTTTCGGGAACACATCGTCGCCTCGCTCCGCGAAGCCTGGCCTAGGCACCTTAACCGATTTTCAGGTTGCCGGACGATCATAGGGCCAGTTCCCTCACGCCACTCTAAATGCTATAAATATGAGAAATAAGGTAGTGATTTATGGTCTTTGTCGTCAAGCGAGATTGGCTTATTTGTTTTCTGTCTCGCTTCGCGCCTCGCGCACGGCTTGTCGCAATATTTTCAGCTCGGCCGGCTTGGCGCGGCGCCATTCGCCCGTTTTGAGATCGTCGACGCGCAACGGACCGATCGCCACGCGCATAAGCCGGAACACTTTTTTGTCGAAGTGCTCCATCAGGCGGCGAATGTGCCGGTTTTTCCCTTCGCCCAGCGTGATGGTGTATTCCACGCCTTTGCGCGTGTGAACGCCTTCATCGATATTCAGCACCCGCAGGGTCTCGCCTTGGCTCGGTATGCCGCGCTTCATTTTCTGAAGTTGGTGGAAGCCGATGGGCGAATCGATCCAAACCTTGTATATCTTCTCCACGTGATGCCGCGGGTGCATCAGGGAATGCGCGAGATCCCCGTCGTTCGTCACCACGATCAAGCCTTCGCTCATGAAATCGAGGCGGCCGACGGTATACACGCGCTCCGGCAAATCCTCCAGCAGATCCAACACGGTGGTTCTGCCTTGCGGATCGTCGGACGTGCAGATCACTTTCGGAGGCTTGTTCAGCAACAGGGTGACGGATGCCTCGCGGGAGACCGGTTTGCCATTGCAGATCACCTTGCTCGTGGACGGAACGACTTTGGTTCCGAGCTCGCGGACGACCGCGCCGTCGACGCTAACGCGGCCCGCGGTGATCAGCGTCGCGCAAAACCGCCGCGATCCGAGCCCGCAGTCGGCCAGATATTTTTGAAGTCGAATCTGTTCGTGATCAGCCATGAAAGTCATCCAAACAATAAAAAAGCACTCCCGGCCGCGCCTGGAGTGCTTCGCCTGAAACGCGCCGCCGAATTAATCTTCGGGCTTGGTCTTCGGCAGACCGTGGGCGCGGTCGCCTTCTTTCCAACGACCTTCTTTTTTCAGGCTTTCAATGCGCTCGAAGCGCTTCAAAACGTTACGTTTGGCGCGGATCTTGGACGCGCCTTTCAAACTGCTGTGCATGGACATGGTAAACTCTCCGTCGTTTGGTTTTCCAAAAAATGATCGGGGAACTTAACCCCTCCATCCGTGCTTGTCAAAGGCTAAGCTCGCGTTTTTCAGCCCGCGTTTTCCCGTCCTTCTCGAATGGGTCGCGAAGCGGACCGGACTAAATAAAAAGGTCCCCCGAAGGGGACCCGTGGTCAGCCTTGATTCAACAAGGAAAGTCTACTTCTTCTCTTGCAGCGTCAGCTTTTGCCCAGAGCTCAGCCACTGCGTCAGGATGACTTTGCAGTACTTGCTCGTAGAAAGATGCATCGAAGCGGCGCGGTCTTCCAGTTCATCCGCCATCTTCTTGGACATGTTGATACCAATGGTTTTCGTGTTTTTCCCAATAGGATTTGTAGCCATGTTATACCTCTCTAATTTAGTAAAGAATATCATGTTTAGTATTATCCATCAGCGGAGTCTAGTAAAAACTACTAATAATATTCGCGTGATCATCTTTACGGGTTTCACCGACTTTGAAAACATCACGATAAATGGAGTCGTTAGACCTGCTCGCAAGGAAGTACATGCGTTGGTGTTTAAACAAAACAAGTCGGAAAGAGGAGCGTGGCGTGGAGCGCGTGTGGAAAGAAGATTTCTCCGATTGCGCGACCTCGGCTTTTCTTCCGGAATATTCGGTCTGCCTTTGCGAGGACCACGAGGCCTGCCGGCACGTCGCCACCTACGGGGGGATGACGCTCTGCGGCAATCCGCTACATAAATCCTTCATCATCGAAGATCCGGAGCCGGACGATCGTTCGGGAGAATGATTTTAACGACGAGCCGAACTTGCCAAGCATTCGGAGCGCGACTATCTTCCGCGCATGTCAAATCAAGACCAAAAAGGTTCCAAAGGGCGCGTCGCGAT
>JARFRL010000263.1 GCA_029287275.1 Pontiella desulfatans | reverse complement strand
ACAACATTTGAGTCTTTGTGAGCGTCGATTCCGATGTATAGTTTCTTCATGGCGTGTCCTTTGGGTTGAATGGCTACATTCAATTACGGATAGGCTCCGGTTCGCCGGAGCAGCCCGCGGAACCCCCGGGGGCACGCCTCTAATTTAGGAGTAAAACGACCGAGGCTCTCGGCCCAGAAAATTATCCCGCTCCGTTGACATACCATATTTAGTATAGTACATAATAGCTATGTGGGAAATATACGAAAAACATTCCTTGGTTAAAAAGTTCAGAAGAATCCCAAGCGAAGTGCTGAAAAGATATGAAAAATGGAAAGACATAGTAGCCCTTTCAGGGCCAGAGGGTTTGAGATTGATTAAAGGATTTCATGACGAAGCGCTGAAAGGTCAATGGGAAGGCTTTCGGTCCTCGCGCCTAGGAAAACAATATCGGTTAATTTACAAGATTATTGATAAGAAACTGTACGTAGAAGTCATCGATGTCACTCCACATGACTACAGGAGAAAATAACATGAAAAATTTCAGAAAGGCCAAAAAGACCGTTGATGTATCTGTTGGAGAATCCGTTCGCATCATACGCGAACTTCAGGAATTAAGTCAGTCAGAACTATCCGCTCTCACCGGCATCCCTCAATCCACCATATCCGGTATTGAAAATGACAGAATTAATCTTGGTGTTGAGAGGGCAAAAGTGTTGGCTCGAGCACTTAAATGCCATCCTGCAGTCCTCGTATTTCCTGGCTGGGAACTGAAAAAACAAGTCGCTGCCTAACCACCCTTAGCGCCTCTTATGATTATCAGTCCTGAATGGCGCTAAGTTAAGCCTATGCGTCTTCACGCGGTCGCCCGCGCGAGACGGATCACCAATGCGTTCTTTGATTTCGGCGGCCTTTATCAGACGCTCATATCCAGCGCGCCGCCCGGGGCGAAGAGGGCGTCGACTTTCTTGGTGACGGCGGGATCCTCGATGAGCGGCGGGGCGTGGTGGGGTTTCAGGCGCGCGTCGATGACGAGCGGGCCGGAACAGCCCCAATGCTTGAACTTGGTTTCCGCGCCGACGCCGTCGATGTCGCGCGCGGGGTTGGATCGAGTAAAGGTCGTCCAGAGGAAGTTGTTGAAGTCGGCCGCGAGGAATTCCGGCTCGTCGCACAGCACGACCAGCGGAAACGCGTCGACGGATACGCGGTCTTCGAGCTGCCGGGCGAAGGTCTCGAGTTCGAAGTTCGACGACAGCGCGAGAATACCGGGCGCGACGACCGCGGCGCCTTCGATCTCGGGGGCTTCGGTCGCGAGGGTTCGGATCGGATCGCCGTTCGCGGCGAAGACGACTTTGGAGCCGTGGTTCATTCCATCGCCGGAATAGTCGAGCGTGTCGATGCTGGTTTCGGTTTGAAAGTGCAGATCGCGCTCCCACTTGATGCGCGACAAGAGATGCCCGAAGTACGCGGGGATGTCGTGGATGTCGAGTTCGGGATCGTCGGCCTCGTTGACGATGAAGAGGTATTTGGCGAGCGAGAGCTGCCCTTTTCCAAGCACGGCGTTGGAGATGGTAAGCAGCTCGGAAGGCCGGATGGTTTTCATGAAGGGGGTGTAGCGTTCCTTGCCGATCGCGAGCAGCAACGGGTGCACGCCCGCGGCGTCGACCGCGTTCACGGCGGTGAGGCCGGGGATTTCGGTGGGAATCACCGCGCCGGTCATGTCGTGTATCACCTCGCCGAACGTCGTGTCTTCCTGCGGCGGACGGCCCACGACGGTGAAGGGCCAGATCGCGTCTTTACGATGAAACACCTCTTCGACTTCAAGACAGGGGAAGAGATGATCGAGGCTGTAGTAGCCCAGATGGTCGCCGAACGGCCCCTCGCGTTTGAGCTCGTCTTTGATGGTGCCGATGATACAGAAGTCCGCGTCGGCCGAGACGGTCCAATCCTTATAGCGCGCGTAGCGGAATCGTCGGCCGGCGAGCAGTCCGGCGAAGGCGACCTCGGGCATGCCTTCGGGCAGCGGCATCACGGCGGAGAAACTCATGGCCGGCGGACCGCCGATGAAGATGGCGACGCGGAACGGCTCGCCGCGGTCTTTATGTAGTTGATGATGCACGCCGATGCCGCGGTGGATTTGATAGTGCAGCCCGACCTCCTCGTCCTTGACGAATTCGTTGCCGGAGAGTTGGACGCGGTACATGCCCAGATTGCTTTTAAGCGGTTTGCCGGGATGGTCCGGATGCTCGCTGTAGACCTGCGGCAGCGTGACGAAGGGCCCGCCGTCGTCGGGCCAGCTGACGATGGGCGGCAGGTCGCCGAGCTTGGCGCGGCATTCGAAAACGGGCGCGGCGTTTCGGCCTACTTTTTTCGGCAGCGCGTTGAGCGCGGAGAGCCCCGCCTTGATCGCCGCGCCGGGGCGCTTGAGCAACGCGGCGGGATCGGCCTTGGCCGAGACGAGCGCCGCGACCTGGTCGTAGGTGTCGGCGAAGATCAGCCGCGCGCGCTCGGGCGTGCCGAACAGATTGGAGGCGCAGGGAAACGCGCAGCCCTTGACGTTCTCGAAAAGGAGGGCGGGCCCTTTGGCCGCGTAGACGCGGCGCTGGATCTCCGCCATCTCCAAATGAGGATCGACCTCTTCCGCGATCCGGAGAAGCTGTCCATGCTTCTCCAGCGCCTCGACGCATGCTCTGGTGCTTCGGTATCCCATGGTTCGGATGATCTTTGACAAGCGGGGTGACGCGCAAGCGCATTCCGGATGATTCGTCGCGCTTACTTCAGGCTTTCGGCGAGGGATTCGCCGTAGCCGGTGAGTTCCATGTAGGCCTCGCCCACCCGCTGGTTGTCCTCGAAAACATCGCACGCGCCCTCCCAATAGGAAATTCCACCCAGCTTGCCGACCAGTTCCTGTTCTCTCATCAGGGGTTTCACGACGAAGTCGAACGGCGTTCCATCCGGCCGCTCGCCGCGCAGCCGCGCGTCGATGGGATACGTCGCGCCGGTATCGGGGCTGGTCCAACTTCCTTCCGCCGACCAAGTAAACCGGTCGGGGCCCACCTGCGCGACGCGCCCGTCGGCGTCGATCCAGGCGAGCGTGGAGTGTGGATCGGGCTGGCCCGCGGCGTCGCGCAGGATATAGACCATCAGCTCGGTTCCGTCGTCGAGCCGCGCGCTCAACCAATCCCAGCCGACCTGGTCGCGGCCCAGCTGGCTACTGCTGATTTCATGGTCCATCCAGGCCTCGCCGGACACGGGAACGGTTTGGCCGTTGAGCTCGAGCGCGCCCGCGACCCGCAGCCGCGGGAAGGTGATGTACCAACTGCACGCGGAGGGATCGGCGCCCTTGCGGGAGAGGCCGTTCTCGCCGAAGATGACTTTGGGCCGCGCGGGCTCGAGCGTGAACCGGAGCTGAACGTCGGAACGAATGCTCGCGTCGAGCGCCATGGTTTCGCCCGCGGTTCGCCGGAGCGACCAGTTTCCGTTTGTGAGATCGAGATCGCCCACCCGCGCCGCCGCGTCCCAGCCATCGCGGTTCAGGCGGTCCTCGTGATAAAACCGTTTTCCGTCGACATCCGTCAGCGCCATGTGCGCCATGAAAAGCTGATCGCCGCCAAAGGCCGCCCCCGCGGCGGGCGCGTTGGTCGTGAGCGCGTAGCGGAAAAACGTGGCCTGAAATCCGTAGCGCTGGTCGGAGTCGGCGCGCAGATGTCCGGTGATGTACCACCACTCGATGCGAAAATCGGGATGGCTGCCGTGATCGCGCGGAAACGCGAAGGCGTGATTCTCGGTCGGGATCCGATAGCCCTCCTCCGTGCGCGGCGCGGACTCGGCCAGCGCGGTCAGCGCGAGCGGCAACAGCATGCATCTCGTCCTGTTCATTCGTGTTCCTCTCCTTTCAAGCGCGCCGCCCAGCGCCCGATGCCCAGACTCGTCAGCGCGGCCGC
>JARFRL010000195.1 GCA_029287275.1 Pontiella desulfatans | reverse complement strand
AAGCTGACCGATCCCGACGCGCGCTGGGAAATTTCCGGCGGGCTGGAGATCAACTGCCTGGCCTGCCACAACAACTCGCACCGGCAAGACATGACCGAATGGGCCAAGCAAATCGGCCGCGAGAACTTCCGTTGGGCCGCGACCGCGGCCGCCGGTCTCGGCGAAGTGGGCGGCATGGCGTCGCGCATGCCCGACTGGTGGAACGTCTACGTGGGCGGAAACCCCGACGACCACACCTACCGCGTGCCCCCGACGGTCGATTACGACCCCTCGCTGTTCGACTCCAAACACCGCGTCTGGTTCGACATCGGCAAGCCGATGGACCGCAACTGTCTGCAGTGCCACTCCACGCACCCGGTCACCGCGTCCCGCGAGGACGTTCCCGGCGACGTGCACGCGACCTCGGGACTTTCCTGCGTCGACTGCCATCGCAACGGCGAGGACCACCAGATTCTGCGCGGCACCACGGAAACAATGAGCTGCGCGGCGTGTCACAGCGAGGAAGGATTGATCGCGGGCCAAGCCGGCGCGCCGGTCGCCCATCATAAAGGCCTTCCGCCGATTCACTTCGAGGAGCTCACCTGCACGGCCTGCCACTCCGGCCTGAAGCCCGGCGCGGAACCGGCCGTCGTTCGGACGTCGCGCGGCAACAAGCTCGGCATCTACGGCCGCGCCCAGTGGTTCACCGAATCGCCTTTCATCGTCGAACCGGTCTACGTCCGCAACGACGACGGCAAGATCGAGCCCCGCAAGATGATGTGGCCGGCCTTTTGGTCCAACGCCGACGGCGAACCGCTTCCGGAAGCGACCGTGGCCGAAGCCGCGATTGGAATCCTCGACCCGCAGCGACAAGTCGCCGCGCTGATCTCCCAATGGGGACAGGCCGACTACGCGTTGGGCGATCCGGTCTACATCGCCGGTGGCAAGGTCTACTCCCGCGACGCGGACGGCGGACTTGATCTCGTGGGCGAAAGCGACCTGAACGTTTCCTGGGGCTGGGACACCGGGTCCAACATCGTTTCCAGCATTCCCGAGTTCGATGTCAACGCCGAGGAGATCGACTACGACGCCGAAGGCGCGGTCATCGGCGTCATGAACGCGCTCGAGCCGCTCGACGTCACGCTCGTGTTCAAAGGCAAACAGTTCACGGTCGACGCGGACGGCTATCTCGCCGGAACCGCGTCCACCCTCGCGGACGGCTGGTACCTCAAGGACGGCGCCCAACTCGTCGCGCCGTTCGTGGAACGCGCCGTGGTCGACGTCGTCGGCACCAAGCTCTCGTTCAACGAGGAGCAGGTCGCGCTGATGCTCAAGAAACTCGGCGGCGACGCCGCCTATGTTTCCAACGGGCGCATGTTCAAGCTCGATGGCGACGCGTTGGTCGACTCCGACCACGAAGCCGCGGAACCGGTTTCCTGGGCCTTGGGGCACGATGTCCGCGGCACCGCCCAATCGCTGGGCGCGAAAAGCTGCAAGGAGTGTCACGCGGCCGACTCGAACTTCCTGTTCGGCAACGTCACCGCGACCGGCCCCTTGATGACCGACCACGCGAAAGTCGTTCCGATGCACGAGTTCCAAAAGGTGGACGCGAACTTCAACAAGCTGTTCGGCGCCACCTTCACGGTCCGGAAATATTTCAAGTGCGTGCTGGGCAACGTCGCGCTTCTGCTGACCTTGCTCGCGCTGGCCGTCGGCCTTCCGCTCATCTACAAGTTCGTCGCGAAGCTGGAGGAAAAAAACCTTCCGCTCAAGCCGGTTAAACTCGTCCTGATCATCTCGATGGTGCTTCTGGCGATCACCGGCTTCGTGTTCGGTTGGCCGGTCAAGCACGTGCTGAGCGGCTTCCCGCTCTTGAGCCACGTGGGCTTCGGCGCGCTCTACGCGATCGCCCTGCTGGTCTACGCGGCGCTGCGCGCCAAAAGCGGCGGGCTCTGGTTCTGGGTGCTGCTCGTCAGCGGCATCGTTTTGATCCTCAGCGTGCTGATCGCGATGTTCCCGATTCTCGGAACGCACGGGCAGCACCTCGCCATCGTCGTTCACCGCGTCGCCGCGATCACGAGCATCGTCGCCGCCATCATGGGGAGCGTGACCGCGAAAAAGAAAGACGGATGAGCGAAACCGTCCATAGCTTCACGCACGAGGCCATGACCACCCGCTTCGAGGTAATCGTCGCGGGCCGGAAACGTGACTACGCGGGCCAGGCGTCCGGCGCGGTGTTTCGGGAATTCGACCGCATCGAAGGCCTGTTGAGCAAGTACAACGCCGGAAGCGACGTCGGACAAATCAATCTGCTCGAAGCGGGCGAATCGGTCCGCGTTGGAATCGAAACCATCGAATGCCTGGAGATCGCCGCGTGGGCTCACGCGGCCTCGGGCGGACTGTTCGACCCGACGCTTGGAACCGGGTTCGAGCGGCTGAAGGTCGACCGCGCCGCGTTCACGGTGGGCTGGAGCGCGGACGGCGCGGGAAAACTCGATCTGGGCGGCGTCGGCAAAGGCTACGCCATCGACAAAGCCGCGGAGATTTTGAAGGACTGGGACGTGCCCGAGGCCGTGATCAACGGCGGGACCAGCACCGTGTTGGCGTTGGGCCGCGCCTGGGAGCTCGGCGTGGGCGGACCGTGGGGCGAGAAAGCCGGCTTCACCACCGTGACGCTCCAGGACCAGGCGCTGAGCGGCTCCGGCACGGAGGTTAAAGGCGAGCACATCCTCAACCCGAAAACCGGGAACCCCGCGACGCGCCATCTGGCCGCGTGGGCGATTCACCCATCCGCCGCCAAGTCGGACGCGCTTTCGACGGCGTTCATGATGATGACGCCCGAAAACATCAAACAACTACGCGAGAACCACCCGGAAGAGACCGCTTACGTGGTGAAACAGGACGAAACGTTAATTAAAATCGGTGTCTGAAATAGATCGCGTCCAGCGTTTATTTATTGGATACCACAACAGCGACGGTATACTGATCCGCGCTTTTAATTGGAGATATGAATATGAAACAGCAACTGAAAATCGCGGCCCTGACCGCGGTCGCGGCCGTAATCGCCGGTTCCGCCGTCGCGCAGGACAAAGTCAAACTTGAGATCGAAATGCCGAAGCCGTTGTTCGCGGGCACGCCGAAAACCATCAAGACCCCGAATCTCGAACGCAAAGCCGTCATTCCGGAAATCATGGTTCCCCAAGGCACCGAAAACGTCGCGGCTGAAAAAGAAGTCACCGGTTCCGACGACTTTCCGGTGATCGGCGAGCTGGAATACGTGACCGATGGCGACAAAGACGGCGCGGACGGCTCCTACGTCGAACTCGGACCGGGCGTCCAGTGGGCGCAGATCGACCTCGGCGCGAAGAAGGATGTTTACGCCGTCGCCGTGTGGCACTACCACGCTCAGGCGCGCGCCTACCGCGACGTGATCATTCAGATCGCCGACGACGCGGACTTCGTTGAAAACGTGACCACCATTTTCAACAACGACCACGACAACTCCGCCGGACTCGGCGCGGGCAAGGACAAGGAATACATCGAAACGAACAAGGGCAAACTCGTCGACGCCAAAGGCGCGAAGGGCCAGTACGTTCGTCTCTATTCCAACGGCTCCACCGGTTCCGACATGAACCACTACATCGAAGTGGAAGTCTTCGGCAAGTAAGCCGAATCCCACGCTTCGATTGAAACCCGGATGGCGGCCGCCTCCGGGTTTTTTGTTTCCAAGCCGCGTAAATCAACTATCCTCCCGATCATGAACAAATGGATGCCCATCGCGTTCGCGCTGATTGTTTTCGCGGGTCTCTCCCTGCGGGTGCCAAAACTCGCGGACCGGCCGCTGCATCACGACGAGGCGAACCAGGCCTATCGCTTCGGCCTGTTGCTCGAGGAGGGCGTCTACGAGTACGACGCGGAGGACCACCACGGCCCTTCCCTCTACTATCTGACGCTGCCCATCGCATGGCTGACCGGCGCGGAGTCCTTCCAGGAAACATCCGAGATCACCTACCGCGCCCTGCCCGTTCTGTTCGGCATGCTGCTGATCCTCTGCGTTCCGATCCTGCGGAGCGGAATCGGATGTATCGCCGTGCTGGCGGCCGCGGGGTTCACCGCCATCTCGCCGGCCATGGCCTACTACAGCCGATTCTACATTCAGGAAATCTCGCTGGTCTTCTTCACCTTCCTGATGATCGCGGCGGGCTACCGCTCCATCAAAACCGGCTCGCGCCGTTGGGCGATCGCGTGCGGCCTCGCGGCGGGCCTCATGTTCGCGACGAAGGAGACCGCCATCATCGCCTACGCCGCGGTCGTCGGCGCGGGACTGCTCTGCTCGCTCGTCACGAAGAACACGCACCTGCCGCTCAAGAACATCGCGTTGGTCCTGGTTTTCGGAACGCTGACCTCGTTCATTCTGTTCTCCTCGTTCCTGACCCATCCGAGCGGCCCGATGGAATCCATCCTCGCGTTCAAGGGCTACTTCGCCCGCGGCGCCGGCGTTGAAACCGAGCACGTTCATCCGTGGTATTTTTATCTGAAGATGCTCACGCGCTATCGTTTCGACGGCGGACCGGTTTGGAGCGAGGGCCTCGTCTTCGCGCTCGGCCTGTTCGGCTGCTTCGCGACGGCTCGGAAAAAGCTGCCGGACAACTGCGACGCGGGGCTGGCGCGCTTTCTGATGTTTTACACGCTGCTGCTCACCCTCGCCTATTCCGTCATCGCCTACAAAACACCGTGGTGCCTGCTCTCGTTCCTGCACGGCTGGATCATCATGGCGGCGATTGGAACCGCGTCCGTTTTCGCGCTCATCGCGCGGCGGATCACGATTCGGAACGCGGCGATCGCCTGCCGCGTCGGGATTCTATTGCTTTTGGCCTATCCCGTCTTCGCGACCTACCGGCTGGCGCGGAACACCGTTTTCCGCTACGCCGCCGACTACCGCTCGCCCTACGTCTACGCCCACACCTCGCCCGACTTCAAAAACCTCGTAAGGCGCGTCGGCGAGCTCGCGGCCGTCAGCCCGAAGGGCGAGGCGATGTACGTTCAGGTGATCGCGAAGCCCGACGAAACCTGGCCGCTGCCCTTCTATCTGCGAAGGTTTCCGAACGTTGGATACTGGACCGACGCCGAGTCCGTGCCGGGCAACGTGAAGCCGGACCTCGTCGTCTCCGCGCCGAATTTCGAACCCGACCCGGACGCGTTCCTTTCGGAGTTTTACGGCCTGCGCGCCGGCACCCTCGTCGCGCTCCACATCGACCGCGCCCTGTGGGACGCCTTCCTCGAAACGCGGAACCAATCAAAACGAACGGATCGAGCCGATCTTGTTCAATGATCGGTCCAACGACTCGCCGGCCCGACATTTCGAAAGCTCGGCGAATTTCTCGGCGTACGCGGTGGAGCTCGCTTTCACCGCGACCAGCTTCCCCTCGGGATCCAGAACGCCGATCACGTGCCCACGGTATTTCGTGGCGCGGTTCGTGGAATAGTAGTGGCGGTATTCATTGATCCGGAACACCGCGCCGCTGAATTCATGCGTCGCTTTTTCGCTCAACTTGAAGGTCGATTCACTCCGGTCCAGCACGACGAACTGGTTGTTGTGGTCGCGATAGCCGAGCACCACCATAATGGCTTTCAACTCGCGGTCGTAGGGCATGCGGCTCTTCTTCTCGATCACCGCGGAGCAGCGGATATCAAGCGTGGAGTAATAATCATCGACGTTGCGCCGGTCCTGGTTCTTGTCGAATTCAATATCGAGTTTAGGCGGAAGCAACCGCTGCAGATACGCTTGATCGCCGCGGCTCAACGAATCCAGCGACATGCGGTACTCCTTGCCTTCCGGATCGCGTAGCATGATCTTGCCGCCAACCTCGCAGATGTATTCCGCCTCCAACCGATTTCCCTTCCGGTCGTGCCAGATTCGGAACTCGGCCAGCGCGCTCTGGCCCAAAATCAACGCCAACGAAACAATCAACCCCTTGCGCATAATCACCCCCGCGTGAACCGAAACCCTTATGAAGAACGTGGATTATATATGAAAAGACGAACGAACCAAAAAAAAACGCCCCGAAACCCGGGGCGCTTTCGCACGCGTTGAAACAACGCCGTTTAGAGGTCCGGCTGGACCGCGGCGTCTAGCCTTCCATTTCTTCCAATTCCTTGCCCTTGGTTTCATGAACGAATTTGGAAACGAAGAAGACCGAGATGATGGCGAACAGCGCGTAGATCCCGTAGGCCCCGCCCAATCCAATGCCCGCGAGGAGCATCGGGAAGGTGATGGTCACCAGCCAGTTGGCGCCCCACTGCGCGAGCCCCGCGATCGCGAGCCCGGAGCCGCGAATCTGGTTCGGGAACATCTCGCCGAGCATCACCCACATCACCGGTCCCCAGGACATGTTGAAGAAGATGACGTATAGATTGGCCGCGACGAGGGCGATGGGGCCCGCGGCGCCGGACAGCGCGAGGTTGCCATCCTCCCCAACGCTCGCGCGCAGGAAGACCGTCGCCATGACGCCCAGCGTGACCGCCATGCCGATGGAGCCACCCCACAGAAGCGGCTTGCGGCCGATCTTGTCGACCATCAAGACGGTCGCCACGCAGGCGCCGATGCTTACGCCTCCGCTGATCACGTTGATGAGCAACGCGTCGGCTTCGTTGAAGCCCACGGACTGCCACAGCACCGCGCCATAGTAAAAGATCACGTTGATGCCGACCAACTGCTGAAACACCGCGAGGCCGATGCCCACCCAAACCAAGGGCCGCACGCCGAACTTCGCGTCGACGATGTCTTTCAGGCTGGGTTTGTGATGGTCGGCGGAAAGCGACGCGGCGATTTCGTCCAGCTTGCTTTGGCCTTCCGGACCCATCAGCTTCGTCAAAACGGCCAACGCTTTATCCGTCTTGCCGCTCGCCACGAGGAAGCGCGGACTTTCGGGGATGAACAGCAGCGCGAAGAAGAAGGTGATCGCGGGAAACAGCTCGATCCAGAACATCCAGCGCCAGGCTTCATAGCCCAAAGCGAATTCCAGCGTGGAACCGCCGGCTTTGCCCGCGATCACGTAGTTGCTGAGAAACGCGAGGAACAGCCCCGAAATGATCGCGATCTGCTGAATCGTGGTCATCGCGCCGCGGAAGCGCGCCGGAGTGACCTCGCTGATGTAGGCCGGGGCGAGCACGGAGGCCGCGCCGACCGCCAAGCCGCCGAGCAGGCGATAAACGATGAACTCGTACGAGCCGTTGGCGACGCCCGATCCCCACGCGCTGGTGGAGAAGAAGACCGCGGCCACGATCAAAATCGTGCGGCGGCCCAACTTGTCGGCCAAGGTGCCGGCGAAGAACGCGCCAAACGCGCAGCCGATCAACATGGACGCCACGCTGGAGCCCAACTCCGCGGCGGTCAAATCAAACGCGCCGCGCAGCCCATCGACCGTGCCGTTGATCACGCCACTATCAAACCCGAACAGAAAACCGCCGATCGTCGCGACGATACTGATCAGAATCACGAAACCCATGTTCGTTGAATCTTTTTTCTCAGACATCTCCAACCTCCCCATCCGCTAACGCTCTTACCTACATGGAAAACAAAAAAGGGATACCACAGGAGTATCCCTTGATGAAACAACCAAAGATTAAATGTATTGGTTGATCAGCGCTTCGTAGAGCTCTTGCTTTCCGCTGATCGGAGCGACTTCGCCGCCCGCGGCGCCGATGCCCGCGAGTTCTTCGAGCGTCATCTTTCCGGCCGCGAATTCCGCGCCCTTGCCTTCGCCGAAGGTCGCGTAGCGATCCGCGCGCAACTTTTTATAAGGCGAGTTGGTCAGGATGTTGTCCGCGATCACGAGGGCGCGGGCGAAGGTGTCCATGCCGCTGACGTGCGCGATGAAGATGTCTTCGAGATCCGTGGAGTTGCGGCGGATCTTCGCGTCGAAGTTGGTTCCGCCGCCCTGCAGGCCGCCGGCTTCGAGGATCACGAGCATGGCTTCGACGGTTTCGCGGATGCTGACCGGGAATTCGTCGGTGTCCCAACCGTTCTGGTAGTCGCCGCGGTTGGCGTCGATGCTGCCGAGCATGTTGTTGTCGGCCGCGACCTGAAGGTCGTGCTGGAAGGTGTGCTGCGCGAGGGTCGCGTGGTTGACTTCGATGTTGAGTTTGAAGTCGTCCTGCAGACCGTGCGCGTTCAGGAAGCCGACCACGGTGGCGGCGTCGAAGTCGTACTGGTGCTTGCTCGGCTCCATCGGCTTGGGCTCGATGAAGAAGTTGCCGGTGAAGCCGTTGGCGCGGGCGTAGTCGCGGGCCATGGTCAGGAACTGGCCGAAGTTGTCGAGTTCCTGCTTCATGTTGGTGTTGAGCAGGCTCATGTAACCTTCGCGGCCGCCCCAGAAGACGTAGTTCTCGCCGCCGAGGGCGATGGTCGCGTCGATGGCGTTCTTGAGCTGCGCGCCGGCGTAGGCCAGCGTGCCGAAGTCGGGGTTGGTGCCGGCGCCGTTCATGTAGCGCGGGTTGGAGAAGAGGTTCGCGGTGCCCCACAGCAGCTTGACGCCGGACGCGGCTTGCTTCTCTTTCGCGTAGTCGACGATGGTTTCCAGATGCTTGGTGGTCTCCGCGAAGGTGGCGCCTTCTTCCATGATGTCCATGTCGTGGAAGCAGTAGTAGGGCGCGCCGATCTTGGTGATGAATTCGAACGCGGCGTCCATTTTGTTTTTGGCGCGCGCGTCGGCGTCGGCGCCGGCGAACCATGGGAAGGCGTGGGTTCCGCCGCCGAACGGGTCGCCGCCGGTGCCGCAGAACGTGTGCCAGTACGCGATCGCGAAGCGCAGGGTTTCCTTCATGGTCTTGCCGCCGACCACGGCGTTTTCGTCGTACCATTTAAACGCGAGCGGGTTGTCGCTGTCGCGGCCTTCGTAGGCGATTTTTCCGATGCTCGGAAAATATTCGGTGTTGCCAGTCACAATACTCATTTTGGTGTCTCCGTTAGTTTAATACCGTTTCTAAATGTTGTTTCCACGCGGCGTACGCCGCCTGGTAGTCGCCCTCGCCGGGCTCGACTTTTTTCTTTAGCTCCAAATTCGCGAACGCCTCCTCCAACGAGGAGAAAATCCCCGCGCCGTAGCCGGCGCCGCGGGCCGCGCCCAGCGCGCCGTCGGTTTCGTAGAGCTCGATCGTCGCGCCGCTGACGCCCGCGAGCGTTTGGCAGAAGACGTCGGACATGAACATGTTGGCGAAGCCGGCGCGGATGGTTTTCAGCTCGAGGCCCGTTTCGGCCATGACTTCCATGCCGTACATGAACGAGAACACGATGCCTTCCTGCAGCGCGCGGCACATTTCCGGACGGCCATGGCGGTTGAAGTCGATCCCCGCGAAACTCGAGCCCACGTTGCGATTGCCCAGCACGCGTTCCGCGCCGTTGCCGAAGGGCAGCGCGATCAGTCCATCGGACCCGATCGCCGCCTCCACGGCGAGCTGATCCATTTCCTTGTACGAGATATCGCCGAGCAACCGCTTCAGCCACGCGATGAAAATCGCGGTTCCGTTGATGCAAAGCAGAACGCCCAGCCGCGGATCGCTCGCCGCGTGGTTGACGTGGGCGAAGGTGTTGACGCGCGATTTCGGGTCGAACCGCTTCGCGTCGGTGACCCCGTAAACGACGCCGGACGTTCCGGCGGTCGCGGCGATCTCGCCGGGATTGAGCACGTTGAGCGAAAGCGCGTTGTTGGGTTGGTCGCCGCCGCGGTAGGAAACCGGCGTGCCTTCGAGCAATCCAAAATCGGCGGCCGCGGCCTTTGAAACGCCTCCTTGAGGCCCGAACGTCGGGACGATTTCCGGCAGCATGTTTTCGGCGAACCCCCAATGGTCCATCAGGAATTTCGCGGGGGCCTCGTCTTGGAAATCCCAAAGCATGCCTTCGGAAAGACCGGAGGCGGTGGTGCGGGCGTCGCCGGTGAGCGTCATCGCGAGCCAGTCGCCCGGCAGCATGATCTTGTCGATCTTGGCGTAGATCTCGGGTTGGTGTTCTTTGACCCACGCGAGCTTGGCCGCGGTGAAGTTGCCCGGCGAGTTCAGGAGGTGGCCCAGGCATTGCTCGGCGCCAAGCGCCTCGAACGCGGCCTGGCCGTAGGGCCCGGCGCGGGAGTCGCACCAGATGATGGCGGGGCGCAATACGTGTTGGTCTTTATCGACGCAGACGAGTCCGTGCATCTGATACGCGATGCCGATCGCCTGC
>JARFRL010000015.1 GCA_029287275.1 Pontiella desulfatans | reverse complement strand
TTTGCGGCTGTTGTTTTGCGAGGGAGCGGAAAAGCCCTGCGGCGAATGTTCAGCTTGCCGACAAGTCGAGGCTCATTCGCATGTCGACACGCTTTGGATCGAGCCGTTAAGCAAGTCGCGCCAGATTCTCGCGGAGGATGTTCGGGCGCTGATTAAACGCATGACGCAAACCTCCTTTGGAGGAGGCTGGAAAGCCGGTGTGATCCTCTGCGCGGATTGCATGAACGAGAGCTCGGAAAACGCGCTGCTCAAAACCTTGGAAGAACCGCCGCCACGCAGCATCCTCTTGCTGGTGACGGATTCCGCCAACGCGCTGTTGCCCACCATTATTTCGCGGTGTCAGAAAATCACGCTTTCCGGAGGAGACGTCGGCCCGCTGGACGAAGTCTGGCGCGAGTCGCTTATGTCCATTCTTCGCGAGCTGCCGCCAAGCGGCGGACTGAACGCGGCTCGTTCCGCGAGCCGACACAAGGGCCTATTCGATCGCGTGAAAGAGGGCATCGCCGAAGCGGTTGAGGACGATCTGGATCAGAACGACGCGTCGTTGGACGAATCAAAACTGAAGAGCATTCTCGAAGCGCGGATCAACGCCCGGTTGAAAGAAGAGCAGGCCGAGGTTTTTCGGGTCATGCTGGACTGGCAACGCGACGTGCTCATGCTCGTTTCCGGGATCGACGCCGCGGAACTGGTTTTCCCGGAAGACGCGGGAGCGCTCGCCGCGCAGGCGAAGTTGCAAACAAGTGGTTCCGCCTTGAAGTCGATACAGGTGATTGAAGAGATGTCCCGCCGACTGGATCGCAATATGCCCGACGTTCAAATCTTCGACGAAGCGTTCCGCAAACTCATCCGTTGAGTTTGTTCAACAGCGCCCGCAACGCGAGCGTGTAGCCGAAGCCCTGGAATCCCATGATCTGTCCAACGCAGGCCGCGGCCGTCAGGCTCTTGTGCCGGATTTCCTCGCGCGTGTGCGTGTTGCTCAGGTGCACTTCCACCGCCGGCGTGACGTCCGCGACGGCTTTCAGCGCGTCGCACACGCCCAAACTCGTGTGCGTGAGCGCCGCGGGATTGATGATGACGCCGTCGAAAACGCCGCGGGTTTCGCCGATCCATGTGATGAGCTCCGCCTCGGAGTTCGTTTGACGAAACTCGATTTCGATCTCGGGCGCCACGCTTCGCGTCGCGGCTTCGATGTCCGCGAGTGTTTCGCTGCCGTAGATTTCCGGTTCGCGCGTTCCAAGCAGATTTAGGTTGGGGCCGTTGAGTACCAGTATTTTCATATCATTCTCCAGAACCTCGAAACGTTAGTGCACTCCTTCGCGGGAAACAAGAAAGATTAGGCCTGGCCCTGTTTTGGTTTTGAACGCGAATCGCGGAGATGGATGGAAAGAAAACGGCGGGCGCTAGAACAGCTCGCTTTGAGTTTCGCCGGAATCCAGGCAGGTTGGGTCGTCGTTCGCGACCTTGTTGACCCGGGTTGAAACCGGCCGCGCCGTAAGAGTCGGAGGTTCCAAAAGTTGGAACCTCTCCATCCACTTGTTCCAATCCGCGCGACGCAGGATGACCGGCATGCGATCGTGTAGGCCGCGCATGTTTTCATCGGCGGCGCGCGTGATGATCACGCAGCGCCCGTCGCGCCAAAGCCCGGCGAACGCGAAAAGCTCCGCGTTCAAGGTCTGGAAATAGTAGGGCTGTCGGCCTTTCCATTCATAAAAGCCGTCCGCGGGAACCAGGCATCGGTTCGCCGCGAGCAGATCCTTGAACATGGGGCGTTCGGTCAGCGTTTCCGAGCGGGCGTTGATGACGGGGGCGCCGGAACGCGGATTGGAGAAACCCCAGATGGATTCCATGGCGCGCTTCGCCGAGTTTTGATGGATGACCGCGACGCTTTGCGTCGGCGCGACGTTGTAGCGCCCGTGAAACAATGGTGGCAACTCGATTTTCCCAAGTTGCTCGAGCACTTCCTCGCGGGATTTGGTTTGTGTGAATCGGCCGCACATTCTACGTTGGCTCCTTGATTTAGGAGGCATTATGAAGTTGGTGCGATTCGGAGAAAAGGGAAAAGAGCGGCCGGGAATATGGATGGGCGACGGACGGATTCTGGATGTTCGCGCCTTGGCGTTTCATATCGAGGACTACAACGAGTTCTTTTTCGCGAACCATGGGTTGGAGCAAATGAAGCTTCTGCTGGAGGATCCAATCGCGAAGTTCGTCGACGCGGCCGGGGTTCGCCTGGGTCCGCCGATCGCGCGCCCCTCGAAAATCATCTGCGTTGGCGCGAATTACGCCGATCACGCCAAGGAGTTCGGTCACGCCGTTCCGAGCGAGCCGATTCTTTTTTCAAAAGCGACGTCCGCGATCAACGGCCCGTTCGATCCGATCGTCCTTCCGGATGAGGCCGAGGTGGTCGATGGCGAGGCGGAGTTGGCGGTGGTGATCGGTAAGACCGCCTCGAAGGTTCGTCGAGAGGACGCGCTGGATCATGTCGCGGGCTACATGGCGCTCAACGACGTGACGGAGCGGGTGGTTCAAAAAGCGAACGGGCAATGGTTCCGCGGCAAAGGATTCGACACGTTTTGCCCCATGGGCCCGTTTCTGGTCACGCCGGACGAGGTGGCGCCGGACAATCTACGCGTATGGGGAAAACATAACGGCGTCGAGCTTCAGAACGCGAACTCCGCGGACATGATGTTCGATGTTCCGTTTTTGATTGAATACGTTTCGCTCGGCATGACGCTGTTTCCGGGCGACGTCATCTCAACCGGCACGCCAAGCGGCATCGGGTCGGCGCGCGATCCGTCCGTGCTCATGCGCGAGGGCGACGTGATCGAGATCGGCGTCGAAGGGCTGGGGGCGCAACGCTCCGAAGTTGTTTGACGCGAAAAAAGGAACCGCCGCGGCGATTCCTTTCATGTCTCCAGCTGTTGGACGTCTTAGAACTGGTATCGGAGCGATCCAAGCAGCGTGTAGTCGCGGTAGTCCTTGCCAAGCCGCGCGTCGAGGTCCGCGCGCAACTCGAGGTATTCTCCCAGTTTCGCCGCGGTTCCGATTCCCAGTTTGAGAATGTCCTTTTCCGGAGCCTGCATTTGCATGGTGTATTGGTTCGATCCACCGATCAGCCGGTAGTCGAGGTCCTCATTCTTCGCGTTCCATTCATGCAACCAGAAGGCGCGGAACTCGGGCTTGAGGATCACGCTTCCGACTTCCGTGTACATGGCCATGCTCGCGCCCAGCGTGCTTTGTAGATAAAACTGGTTGAAGCTGTATACCTTGCGCCCGACCGAGGAGGATTCTTCCTCGTAGCTGAACTGCGCGTAGTAGTTTCCGAGGAGGGACGCCCGCGGCGTGAGGATCAGGTATTTCCCCGCGATCTCTTTTCCGCCACCCAGATAGAGCGCCATGTTTCGCGCGTCATAGTCCGCTTTGGTGTCGAACGTGGTTCCAAACGTGGATTTCACCGAGCTTCCGCCGTAGATGAGGCTCGCGTCCGCGAACCACGTTTGGGTGCCGATGGACGAGTAGATCGCTCCGTACGTGGTGCGCGTGTCGGTATTGGCGCCGGCGCCTTTGTCGGCGCTAGCGCTGCCGGAACCGCCCGCGACGCCGACGAGAATGTTTTGAGCGACCGCCATGTCGGCGCCGATCATGAATCCGCTCTGGTTGGCGTCGTAGGCGCTGAACCCATCGGCGGCGCTCTTTTTACCTTTGTTTCCGTACGCGCTGAACCAAGCTTGGAGTTCCTGCCCGGCTTCGTGCGGCCCGGCCGCGCCCGCGGGGGCCGCCGAAGCGCCAACGTTGCGCTCGCGGGTGTTGTCGGCGCGCAACGTGAGTTGTTCCGCGACGTTCTGGATGCCGAGGTTGATGATGTTGTTCGCGGGAATAGAGCTTTGTTTTTCCCCGTAATACGCGTCCATGACCGGCTCGATTTGTTCCGGCTGCAGGCCCTCGATGATCCTTAGTTGCGTGACCGCGTTGGAGTCGCCGGATTCGGCCAAAAAGTCGATTTCGTTCGCGACGTCCAGCAACTGGCCATCCAGTCCGCCCGCCTCGCCGATGCTTCGTTCCAAGAAGTCGCTGAGTACGATGTAATAGTTGCTAAGGTCGTTGGTGAGGGTGACCGTGAAGCCGAGCAAGGAGTTCGACGCGATGTTGCTCTCGATGGAGCCGCCCGTCGCTTTGTTTCCATCGAGCGTGATTTCTTTGGCCCGAACGATCGCGATTTCGTTCGACTCGCCAACACCCTCGCTGAAAACGCTGATGATGGAGTATTGGTTGGTGTTCGTGCTCTCGAACGCCGCGGTTCCACCAACAGTGAGGTTCGGTTGAACCTGATTGCTGCTGACGCCGATTTCCAAGGTGGAGTACGCGTCCTGTTCGTAGTCGCCGCCGACCGCGATCCGGGAGCGCGAGTCGATTTTAAGGGTGGCGCCGCGATAGACGTACGCGTTGTTGCCGACGGAGACGCTGGCGCCCTCGATGACGCTGAGGGTGTTGTCGGCGAGCGCCGTGGTGTTTCGGTCGATCTCAACCCCGACGAAAAGGTCGTTGCCAACGTCCAACGCGGAGCCGGTTCCCGCGAGCGTCACTTGATTGCCCTCGGTATCGTTGAAGCCAATGAGAAGGTTGTTGGCGGCGGTCGCGCTCGCACCGTTCGTGAGGGTGAGCGAGTTGTCGGAAGAAACGCGGCCAATGTGCAGGTCGTTGGTTCCCGTAGAGCTCCAGGACGCTCCCGCGCCATCAAGAATCAGGTTGAGTCCGCCATCCAGCGCGTTGGTTCCGGAGAACACGCCGCTGAGGTCCAAAGTCGCTCCGGTTCCGAGCGTGAGGTTGGAGTGGACGAACGACATATCCCAGTCCGCGGTCTCAATGACGCCTTGATTCGAAACCGTGAGCGTGTTGTTGGTCGCGGCTCCGAACACGATGTCGGTCTGCGCGGCGACGGCCAGCGTGCCGCCGTTGTTGATCGTCACGAAGTTGTTGGAGCTGACGTCCGAACCGATAAACAGCTGATCGGCGACTTCGACGCGGGCTTCCGAACCGCTGATTTGAATCGAGTTTTTCTCGGAGGCGTTGCCCGTGGTTCCAAGATAAACATCGCCTTCCGCGGCAAGGACGCCGCCGTTGATCTTGATATAGTTGCTGTCGCCTTGTTCACCAACGACGACGTCGCCACCAACGCGCAGGACGGAATTACTGTCGTTGAGTTGAATGAAGTTGCTCTTCCCGTTCGCGCCGATGTTGAGATCGTTGTCGACCTCGATCGCTCCTCCCGCGCTCAGCTTCAGGTTGTTGGAGTCGCCCTGGTCGCCGATGGTGAGGAAGGACGCGGTAAGCAGGGCGTTGGTTCCGCGGACGATGAAGTCGTTGCTGTCGCCTTCCGCTCCAACGATCAGTCCCGAGGTGGCGGTCATCGTCGCGTGGTCGATGGTGAGTTTGTTGTCGCGGCCTTTCTGACCCACGTGGACGAGGCCATCGACCGTGACGACCGCGGCGTCCGACACGGTCATGGTGTTGTTCGCGCCGCCGGCTCCAACGAACAGGTCCGAGCCCGCGTTCAACGCGCTGTTCGTTCCGCTGACGGTCACGCTGTTTTGACTGGCCGAAGACGACGAGCCGATTTTCATGTCTTCGCTCACGAAGATCTTCGCGCCGTCGAGCGCTTTGAGTTTGTTCCGCGACCCGTTGGCGCCGATGAACACCTTGTTTTGAGCGGTGAAGGTGGAGTTGGACCCCGAGATCGCGATTTCGTTGTCCGTCGCCGCGCCGTCTTTGCCGACGTAAACGAATCCAGTAGACGTCGCTTGCGCGCCGTTTTCGAGGCTCAGCGTGTTGTTGGCGGTGTCGGAGCCGACGTCGATGGACGCCGCGGTCCAGCGCGCGGAGTGGTTGGTGGAGAGCGCGTCGTCGAGCAGGAGGTTCATGCCGTTGTTGATCGCGTTGTCAACCGTCGTGAGCTCGCCGCCAACGCCGAGCGTGGCGCCGGATTCGAAGGTCAGCCCGTCTTTCGCGATCAGGTCCGACGCGTTGACGTCGCCCTTGACGAGGAGCGAGCCGCCCGAGCCGATGTTGACTTCATTGAGGTTTTCCGTGGCCGCGGGATCATTGTTGATCTCCAGGTTGGCCGCTCCGTTGATCATCAGTTCCCCGCC
Source organism: Pontiella desulfatans (assembly GCA_029287275.1). Taxonomy (GTDB): domain Bacteria; phylum Verrucomicrobiota; class Kiritimatiellia; order Kiritimatiellales; family Pontiellaceae; genus Pontiella; species Pontiella desulfatans_A. The sequence goes on along the minus strand of JARFRL010000015.1, from coordinate 2,202 downwards.
GTTTTTCACGGAGAGCAGGTTGTTCGCGTTGTCGACCGCGCCGACGACCACGTCGCCGTTGACTTCGATGGCTCCACCGTTTTGAGCCGTGATTTTCCCGGTTTCGTTGGAGCCCGCGCCGAGATAGAGATCGTCGGTGATGATTTTGGAGTCGTAGTCGACCTTAAGCTCGCCCACGCCACTGGCGTCGCCGACGAGTATGCCGCTGGCCGGAAGGTTGGCGACGTCGGCCGCGCCGATCACGAGCTGGCCGCCGTTTTGGACGGATAGCAGGCTGTTGGTGGCGGAGGATTGCTGGCCCACTTCCGCGAGCAGGGAAAGATTGATTCGACCGCCGCTCTCAACGAATAGCTGGTTGTCGGGCTCGTCGACGCCGACGAACAGACGCGCCGCGTTGGTGGAGCTGGTGACGGTGGTGGTGGAGCCCGTTGGCGCGTTGAAGATCAGGTCCTGAGCGTTGGAGGTCATCGCGGCGAGCGCGAGGGCCAAGATTGAATAAAGCGTTGCCGCGCGGAGTTGAGTCGATATTTTCATGCAAATCCCATCCTTTGGTTCCGTGTCGGCCTTTTTCGCCGAGAAAAGAGCGATTAATCTAGTCTTTGACTGTTGTGAAGACAATCAAGATAACCGAGTTTCGTCGGACGCCTCGGCGCGGTGGAATTTCAATTATTCCCGATAATTGGATTTTAAGCTTGGGGCGGGTTGGGCAAAGGAGATACGGTCCTTTTCCATGTTTTTTGAACGATTTAGCACACTTAGTATGGGAAGAAATTAATGGCGAAATACCTCTTTATTACCGGCGGCGTGGTTTCATCTCTGGGCAAAGGCATCACCGCGGCGTCCGTCGGTCGATTGCTGATCAATCGCGGTCTCACGATTCGCATGCTCAAGATGGATCCGTATCTAAACGTGGACCCGGGCACGATGAGTCCGTATCAGCACGGCGAGGTCTACGTCACCGACGACGGAGCGGAAACCGACCTCGACTTGGGCCATTACGAGCGCTACACGGGACAACCGACCTCGCAGAAAAGCAACATCACCGCGGGCAGCGTTTATTGGAACGTGCTCCACAAAGAGCGCCGCGGGGATTATCTGGGCGGCACGATCCAAATGATTCCGCACATCTCCAACGAGATCAAATCGCGCGTTCGCGACTTGGAAGCCGAAAAGCCCGACGTGATTCTGGTCGAACTCGGCGGAACCGTGGGGGACATCGAGGGGTTGATCTTTCTGGAGGCGATTCGTCAGCTCGCGCTCGAAGTTGGCCGGGACAACTCCATGTTCATCCATCTGACCTACGTTCCGTTCATCGCGGCGGCCAAAGAGGTCAAGACCAAGCCCACCCAGCAGAGCGTCGCGAAACTGCGCGAAATCGGCATCATGCCCGACGTGCTCGTCTGTCGCACCGAGGTGGATCTCGAACGCGAGCACCTCGATAAGCTTTCGCTTTTCTGCAACGTGTCCAAGGACTGCGTGATCGTCGAGAAAGACGTCGAAACCTCCATCTACGAAATCCCGCTGGTGCTTTCCCGCGCCGGTTTGGATGAAATCATCCTGAACCGCTTCCGAATCGCCAAACCGTCCAAGCCGCTCTCCGATTGGGAAAAGCTGATCGACACCATCAAGCACCCGAAAGGCAAAGTGCGGATCGGCGTGGTTGGAAAATATTCCGAGCTGCAAGACGCCTACAAATCGATCTACGAAGCGCTTTTCCACGGCGGGTACGCCGCGGGTTATAAAGTCGACGCGGTCAAGGTCGCGGCCGAGGACATCGAAGACGATCCGTCGATTCTCGACACGGTTGACGGCGTTTTGATCCCCGGCGGTTTCGGCTCCCGCGGCATGGAAGGTAAAATCATCGCCGCCCAATACGCCCGCGAAAACAACATTCCGTTCCTTGGAATCTGCCTCGGCCTGCAATGCGCCGTGATCGAGTTCGCCCGCAACGTCTGCGGCCTCGCCGGCGCGCACACCACCGAGTTCGACGAGGAGCGCGGCGTGAAAGCCGAGCATCCGGTCGTCTGCCTGATGGAAGAGCAGACCGACGTCGTCGAAAAGGGGGGAACCATGCGCCTCGGCGCGTGCCCGTGCGACGTGAAGGAAGGCACCAAAGCGTTCGAGGCGTACGGCTCGAAAAAAGTTTCCGAGCGGCATCGCCATCGGTACGAGGTGAACAACAACTACCGCGAGCAACTCGAG
>JARFRL010000124.1 GCA_029287275.1 Pontiella desulfatans | reverse complement strand
GGTACATTCCGAATTTGCTCAACGGATAGAGGCCAAGTCGGTGTATGAGGCCATGGATGGAACGATATGGTTAGGCGCGGGGGGCAGAGGGGAGCCATCATCCATGGGCGGAGCGCTCCGGTACGGGGTGGATGAAAACGGAGCCATACGATTGCTGTCGCGACATGGGCGGCCGGAGTTTCCCTATTATGTTCTCGCGCTGACTCAAACCAGAGACCGCACGCTTTGGATCGGTTCGACCATGATTCACGCGGTGGACAATGGCGCTGAACCCAGCCGTAACGTGATGCCGTTCCCAAGGGATAATACGGTCGATTTGGTGACGGATCAGGATGGAGTCCTCTGGGCGGCCAAAGAGCATTTCGGCATCTATCGGTTTCAGGATGGGCGCTGGGAAGAATCAGCTGTTGGCGACGCGCCTATCACCCAGAAAATTTCCGATCTGCTGCCTCTGAGTGATGGAACGATCATGGCGGCTTCAGATAAAGGGATCAGCCGGTTTGACGGAACAATCTGGACGCCACAGGTCTATTCAGAGGCGTTCGGCATGTCCAGTCGATGGAGTGGTGTTAGCGAATCTCGCGACGGAGCGATCTGGTTCGGTTATTGCCGTAATGAAACGAAGAAGGCGATGAACCTTGACGGAGGGTTGGGGGTGTTGCGCACCATTCGGCATCGCCCGGAAAAAGATCCTCCTGACACACGAATTACCCAATATCTGGAGCGCGTGTCACAGCCAGGCAACAGTCATGTCGAATGGGCCGCGCGGGACCCATGGGGTAAAACCCCCAGTGAAAAACTGCGGTATTCTTGGCGACTCAATACTGGCGATTGGTCGGAATTCTCGCGTGAAACCAGTAAAACGTTTTTAAATTTGGACCCCGGGCGTCACCTCCTTGAGGTCCGCGCGCGGGACCTGGCCTTCAACGTGGATCCGACGCCGGCCCAGATCGCGTTCACCGTGGAGGCGCCAATTTGGATGCGTCCCTGGTTTGTCGTCATGGTACTGGTGATCGTCGGCGGGGCGACGGGCTTTATCTGGATGCTCATCAGTTTTCATGAGAAACGACTGAAAGACCGCGCCACGCATCTCGCGGAAATCGATCGAATGAAAACGAGTTTCTTTACCAATATCTCGCACGAGCTCAACACCCCGCTCACCCTGATGGCTGGACCTTTGCGACAAGTATTACGAAACGAGCAGAGCGAAAAAAACAAGCGACTGCTCGCTATCGCGCTTCGTAATTCCGAACGCGTTTCCACCTTGGTGTCGCAGCTGCTGGATTTCCAGAAGCTCGAGCAAGGGGAAAGCCAACTGGAGCTGATCAAGGGCGCTATTGTCACGCAGGCAAGCGATGTGATCGAGATGTTGCGGCCCATGGCGCGGATGCGTGACGTGACGCTTGATTTTAAGGCTGACGGGCTTGGTGAGGAGTGGTTCGACCCGGATAAACTGAAGAAAATCCTCCAAAATCTGGTGAATAACGCCATCAAATACACGCCGGCGGGAGGGATGGTTTCTGTCAGGCTGGCTTTGGTTAATGGTATGAAAGGCCAAGGATTTCTGTCCATCGAGGTTGAGGATACCGGTTTGGGCATCGACCCGGAACATCTGGGGCGCATTTTCGACCGTTTCTATCGGATTCCGGAAGAATCCATTGTGGACGGATCGGGGATCGGGCTTAATCTAACCAAAGAGCTGGTTGACCTTTGGGGTGGAGAAATTCGTGTTGAAAGTCCCGCGAGTAATAATCGCGAACATCCTGGAAGCCGTTTTACCGTGTTGCTTCCGAATAATAATCCGGAGTCGGAATAGAAGGAGTCTTATGGCGCGCGGGTCTGAGGAAAAAAACAGTCTACTGATTGTCGAAGATGAAGCGGACATGCTTGACTATCTCACGCTGGGTCTCAATGAAGAGTATGAGGTCCTGACGGCGGAAAACGGCCATGAAGGGCTTGCTAAAGCCTTGGAGTATATGCCCGACCTCATCGTTACAGACATCATGATGCCGCTGATGAATGGTTTTGAGCTTGCGCGGGAACTTAAAACCAATATGCGGACTTCACACATCCCGATCATTATGTTGACGGCGAAAGACTCCGTGGAAAGCCAAATCGAGGGATTTGATCTGGGTGCCGATGATTACATCACAAAGCCGTTTCATATGGAGTTGCTCGAGTCCCGCGTTAAAAACCTGCTGAAGACACGCAGTTTGCTGCGGGAAAAATTCATTCTCGAATTTGATATCAATGGAGCCAAGCTCGCTGAAGATGCCGTTGAGCGGGAATTCATGAATTCCGCGTTGCGCGTGGTTAAAGAGCATATGTTGGATTATGAATTCAGCCCGGAGGATTTCGCGAAACTTCTGGGGATGAGTCTGCGCAGCCTTCAACGCAAACTCAAGGCGGTGGTGGACCGAAGTCCGGCGCGCTTTATCGCTGAAATTCGAATGTCTGAAGCGGCGAGATTGCTGGCGAACTCGACGCTAAGCGTGACCGAAATCACATACCGTATCGGGTGCGGCGATTCCGGCAATTTCGCGAGACTGTTCCGACAATTCTACAAACAAAGTCCTTCTCAATATAGAACCACCCGACAAGCGAAATAAGCCGACCGGTCTTCATCGCCCGTTTTTTTAATTGGTGGGAGATGCAAGGCGCGAAAGAACCGGCCAAGTTTATGGGGTCAGGTCGCTAAACGCGCGTCCCGCGAGGTCCGTGCGCGTTTTACCCGTTCTATGTTAATGAGTGGTGATGGAAATCATGTTTATACGGTTTCCAACGGAAAAATAGGGTTTTGGCGCGGAGTGATCATGTTTTGGCGGTCCATGACGAGCCGTTTTATGAGAAAGTATCATACATTATGCAAAGCGAATTGCGTGGTGGATGCGGGGCTAAGCGTTTCGCGGAGCAAACTGAATGAAGAATAAAACCGCTATAGTCACTAACCGAATCGGGCGTTCTCGGATCCGCCGCGGCAATGGAACCCATGGAATCTACTTCGGGAAAGTCATCGAACTCACCGGCGCGGAAGGTGGACTGGTCGTGAGCGGGAGTGAGACGCCTTGCGAAGAGGCGGATACCGCGACCTGAATGATGAGCATGAACCGGTGGTCAGGCGACCGCGCGGAGTGATCGCTGAGAAACGGAATACGTTGCGATACGAACAGAAATAATAAGGATGTGGGAAGATGAAAAATAGGTTGAGAAACGCAATCGTTGCCGGTGTGACGCTGGCTTTGTCGCAGCTCGTTGGCCAAGTCTGCGCGAAACAACCGAATGTGCTGTTTATCGTGTTCGACGATCTGAATACGCGCGTCGGACCATCGGGGTACGAGCATATTTCAACACCGACGCTGGATCGACTCGCGGAAGAGGGGATGACGTTACAGCGCGCGTATTGTCAATATCCGGTCTGTGGTCCTTCACGGGCGTCGTTCCTCTCCGGTCTGTATCCGGAATCAACCGGAATTCTGGATAATTCCACGGATATCCGCGAAGTCCGCCCCGGTACGATAACGATGCCTCACCTGTTTAAAGAAAACGGCTATTGGACGGGAGGCGTCGGCAAAATTTATCACAACGATAAAATGGATCACGGTGATGTCGCGTGGAATGAACGCCATTTCTTTGAGAATGATGAATTGCCGATGGTGACTCCAATTCGTGAGCGGTGGGAAAAAGAGCACGGCAAAATCGACAGCTCAAAAAAAACAGCGAAAGCGTGGAAAGAGTTCTGTCTGACGATCGCTCCCCAGACCGCGAATCAGAAGCCGGGATACGGCCCGACGGGGCTGCGGGATGATCAGCACAAGGATGGCAAAAACGCGCGTCAGATTGTTTCCTGGCTCAAGAACAACGCGCAAGGCGACAAGCCCTTTTTCATGGCCTGCGGTATTCATAAACCGCACGGGCCTTTCCTTGCGCCGGATGCTTATTTCGACATCTATCCCAAAGAGGATCTGGTTTGTGAGCCGGCATCGTTAAGTTATTGGGATCAGGCTCCGAAGATGGCCCAGACCGCTCGTTACAAGGGATATGATTTTGAATTCGGCGTTGAAAACGATCCGCTCCGAAGGAATTACACGCAGGCTTATCACGCGTGCATCTCGTTTATTGACGCTCAGGTCGGCCTGATCTTTGACGCGTTGAAAAGTGAAGGCCTTTGGGATGACACCATTGTTGTTCTGATTTCAGACCACGGTTATCTGCTGGGTGAAAAGTTCATGTGGGGCAAGGTGTTCCTGTGGGATATGGGTACCCGAGTTCCAATGATCGTCCGCGTGCCCGGGATGACGAAGCCGGGAAGCGTCAGCCAGAGTCTGGTTGAACTGGTGGATATCTATCCAACGCTTTCGGAATTATGCGGGTTTGAGGCTCCGGCCGATCTTCAGGGAAAGAGTATTACACCGATTTTAAAAGATCCTGAAGCAACCGTCAGGGATTCAACCTATACCGTTGTCCGGCGCGGCGCGGGTGAAGCGCAACTGGGGCGGACGGTTCAAACGGACCGCTGGCGTTATGTCCTGTGGCACGACGGATCGGAAGAGTTCTATGATTTGAAGAACGATCCAGAAGAGCTTAAGAATCTAGCGAAGTCGGCGGAGCGTGAAAATACGCTTGAAGAGATGAGAGGCCGCCTGGTGAAAGCCAGGGAAATGGCCGCGTCAGAACGGAAGTAGAGTTTCGGATATCAAAACGCGAGGAAAAAATGAAAACACTGACCACAATGAAGAATAAAAAATATTGGATCTGTTTAATCGCGGGGATAACTCTCGTGAACGGCGCGATGATGGCGAACGCTAAAAAGGCGGACTCCGATTTAACGAGCTTCCCCGCCGGTAAAACCCCGGAAGAGATCGGTCTGCGCGTCACCGAAAACCTGCTCGGCCGCAAGCACATGCTGACCACGTTTCTGAGAAATGAAAAACCGGGCTCTATTCATTACGCGGAGATCGTCACGGCCTATGGCGCGTTGAAGTTTTCGGATCTCACCGATGATCGTGATCTCCTGCTGCGCCTGGAGCTTCGCTATCGTCCGATTGTTGATGAAAATGATTCTTTGTATATTCCGCGGGGATTTCACGGCGACTTCACCGTGTTCGCGCTGGTTCCTCTAGAGCTGTACCGGTTGCGCGGGGATAAGCGTTTTTACAATCTGGGCATGGAAATGGTCAATGAGCAGTGGAAGGATCCGAATCCGGCAGACGGTCTGACTTGGCAGGCGCGCTGGTGGATTGATGATGCCTATATGATCGCCTCCGTGGACGCGTTGGCGACCCGCGTCACCGGCGATCAGACGCATGTCAACAACGCGGCTCTTCTCTTGCATGCTTACTGTAGCGAGCTGCAACATGACAACGGGCTGTTGCCGCACACCGAAAATGTTCCGTTTTACTGGGGCCGCGGGGTCGGCTGGGTGGCGGCCGGTCTGACCGAAGCATTGACGACACTCGAAGAGGAGCATCCGCTTTACGACGACATTCTAGGTTACTACAAAAACCTGATGGCGGGACTGTTGCCCTTGCAGGCCGAGAGCGGACTGTGGCGTCAACTGCTGGACGACCCCGAAGCCTGGGAAGAAACCTCCTGCACCGGCATGTTCACCTATTCTTATATTATGGGCGTTAAAAACGGCTGGCTCGATGCCGAGACGTATGGCCCCGCCGCGCGGCGCGGTTGGTTGGCGTTGTGCGACAAGCTTAATGAGAACGGTGAGATGGAGGAGGTTTGCATCGGAACCAATGAGGAGCATGGTAAAGAGGCTTATCTTGGACGTAAGCGTCGTACGGGCGATTT
>JARFRL010000489.1 GCA_029287275.1 Pontiella desulfatans | reverse complement strand
CGCGACGCCTTGGTTGCCCCAAATCAGCATCACCAGCGGGAGGGGCAGGAAGAGGTAGTTGTTGATCGTGTTCTGGAAAAGGAACGCGCTGGCCCGTTGATGATCGATGTTTTTCATGCAACGCAAGGCCAGCAGGCCGAGAATCAGTCCGGTTCCCGCGATGGCCATGGCCAGCACGGGCATGATCCAGTTGGCCGCGAGGTCCTGGGCGTTGAGCCGCGTGACGGAGTTGAAAATCAGGCAGGGGTAGATGACCGAAACCAACACGCGCACCATTTCAGAGGTGCCGACCGCGCTCACCACGCCGCGTTTACGGGCGGCGTAACCGATCGCCATCAGGGCCAGAATGAATAAAACCTGCAATACGTAGTTCATGCTTTCCTTTCAAAAGAACGCCAACATGGAATAGCGGATGCGACGGCTTTGGAAAGTTTCTTCTTAAATTTTTAACCGCGGCCCCGCGCGCGGCGTCCTTCGCGCGGTCGCGACTCAGGGAGTATTCGAGTCAACGCGGATCAAGCGGGTCTCGTCTTCTTGGGCTTGCGGCGGAAACCGTTTCGGATGGCGAGGGTCCAGACGACCCAGAGGGCTTCGTAGACGATGTTGCCGCTCATCTTGGAGGTGCCTTCCTGGCGGTCCTCGAACACGATCGGCACCTCGCCGACGCGGAAGCCTTTCATCCACGCCTTGTGCGTCATTTCGATCTGGAAGCCGTATCCGTTGGCCTTGACCGCGTCGAAGTCGTACGCCTCCAGCAGTTCGCGGCGGAAACATTTGAACCCGCCGGTGGGATCGGAGACCGGCATGCCGGTGATCAACTGCACGTAAATGCCCGCGCCGCGGCTGAGCAACAGGCGCGACATCGGCCAGTTCAACACGCGAATGCCGCCGGTGTAGCGCGAGCCGAGCACCAGATCGTGCCCCGCGAGAATCTTATCGCGGAAGTTGGGGATCTCGCCGGGATCGTGCGAGAAGTCGCAGTCCATTTCCATGCTGAATTGGTAGTCGCGCTCGAGCGCCCATTTGAAGCCGGCGATGTAGGCGCGGCCCAGGCCGTCTTTGGAGGTGCGATGCAATACGTGGACGCGGTTGAATTGTTCGGAAAGCGCGTCGGCCATTTTT
>JARFRL010000479.1 GCA_029287275.1 Pontiella desulfatans | reverse complement strand
ATTCGTTGCGGAAACTGTAGACGCGCTCCTTGGCGCGGCTCTTTTCCTCGTCGCGGCGAGCGCCACCGAACGCGGCGTCGAACTTATAATGATCCAACGCTTGTTTCAGCGCGTCGGTTTTCATGATCTGCGTGTGCTTCTCGGAGCCATGCGAGAAAGGGCTGACTTTGTCTTTGTACTCCGGATTCGTCCAAATCTTGATATCCACCTGATATTTTTCGGCCATCAGCGAGCGGAACTTGTACATTTCCTGGAATTTCCACTGCGTGTCGACGTGCATCAGCGGGAAGGGAATCTTCCCCGGCGCGAACGCTTTGTGCGCCAAGTGCAACATGACCGACGAATCCTTGCCGATCGAATAGAGCATCACGGGGTTGTCAAACTCCGCCGCGACCTCTCGGATGATGTGGATGCTTTCCGCCTCCAATTGCTTCAAGTGCGATAAGTTGTAACCGCTCATATTTCGTGTCTCCAAACTATTTCCGCGTTGTTAATGGTGAGCATTCCTATCGGCTCATAAGCATTATGTCTATAATAAATACTCATTTTATTCATGCAATCCGCTTACCACAAAATAAGGGTTTAGCAAATCGCGCTTGTTGTAAACCAAATCATTCACCGTGTTCGTGCCGGTATGATAGCTTTTCGCGTCGATATCCGGATCAAATTGGAACACGCGCCCCCCCGCCGCGGTGACCACCGCGTGCGCCGCGGCGGTGTCCCACTCCATGGTTGGCGCGACGCGCGGATAGATGTCCGCCGCGCCCTCGGCCACCATGCACAGCTTCAACGAGCTGCCGCGGGAAACCAACTCGGCTTCCCCGTGTTCCTTCTCAAGCTGCGCGATGAAGGCGCGCGTCTCGTCGTTGCAGTGGGATTTCGAGGCGACGACCTTGAGGACGCCGCGCGGCTTGCCGGACACGGAGATTTCATCCGCGGCGGCGATCAGCTCGAACTCGGATTTTCCAGCGCACCCTTCCACTTTCCAGGCGCCATCCGAACTTCCTACGTAAAGCGTGTCTTGTACGGGAACGAAAACCACGCCCGCGATCGGCCGCCCGTTTTCGATCAACGCGATATTGACCGTGAACTCGCCGTTTTTCTTGATGAACTCCTTGGTTCCATCGATGGGGTCGACCAACCAATACGTGCTCCAGCCGCGGCGTTCCTCGTAGTCCACCGCCGCGCTTTCTTCCGAAAGCACCGGATACGGCGTCGTTTCCAACGCCGCGACGATGATCTCGTGCGAGGCTTTGTCGGCGGAGGTCAACGGCGACTTGTCGTCTTTGTATTCGACCTCGAAATCCTGTTCGTAAATTTCCAGAATCGCCGCGCCGGCTTCCAACGCGGCTTTCACCGCTATTTCAAGTTGTTCCATACTGATTACTCCACGGTGACGGATTTGGCCAGGTTGCGCGGCTGATCGATCTCGCAACCGCGCGCGGCCGCGATGTGATACGAGAGCAACTGCAGCGCGACGACGGTTGGAACCGGCGTGATCGCGGGCGGGCAGTCCGGAATAACGATGACGTCGTCGAATCCTTCCGCGGCGCCCTCGTCGCCCGCGCTCACCACCGCGATGACCGGCGCGTTGCGCGCTTTGCATTCCTCGGCGTTGCCGAGTGTTTTATCTTTTCCGGGAATATTGTTCAGCAGCGCGATCACCGGCGTGTTTTCCCGCAACAAGGCGATCGGGCCATGTTTCAGCTCGGCGGCGTGATAGCCCTCCGCGTGAATGTAGCTGATTTCCTTCAGCTTCAGGGCGCCTTCGAGCGCGACGGGGAACAGATAGCCGCGGCCAATGAAAAACGCGTTTTCGCACGCGGCGTATTTTTGGGCGACGGCCTTGATCGCGTCGTTTTGCTTCAGGACCTCTTCAACGAGCTCGGGCATACGC
>JARFRL010000394.1 GCA_029287275.1 Pontiella desulfatans | reverse complement strand
CCCAAGCGCTCGGCGCGTCGGAAAAGGACCGCGCGGAGAACATCATGATCGTCGACATGATTCGCAACGACATCGGGCGGATCGCGGAGGCGGGTTCCGTCGAGACGGTCAGCCGATTCGACGTCGAGAAATACCCGACCGTCTGGCAGATGACCTCCACCGTGCGCGGAAGAACCAACGAGAATCTCGCGTCCACCATGAAGGCGCTGTTTCCCTGCGCGTCGATCACCGGCGCGCCGAAAGCGAAGACGATGGAGATCATCCGATCGCTGGAAACCTCGCCGCGAAAAATCTACACCGGCTCCATCGGATTCATCACGCCCCAGGGCGAGGCCTGTTTCAACGTCGCGATCCGCACCGCGCTGATTCAAAACGGCGCGCTGGAGTTTGGCGTGGGCGGTGGCATCGTCTGGGATTCCGCCGCGGAGTCCGAATATGACGAGACGTTGACCAAAGCGAAGGTGCTGACCCAGCCGCGCCCGGATTTTCAATTATTGGAAACCATGCTGTGGGAACCGGCGACCGGCTTGTTTTTATTGAACGAACACCTGCGACGACTGGGCAGGTCCGCCGCGTATTTCGATGTGCCTTTCGAAGCGCATGAGATCATGAAAGCCTTGGAGGATGAATTTCACACATTGCAAGGTGTGAAATATCGAGTCCGGCTGCTGGTTTCCCGCGACGGAGCGTTTGAGATTCAGTCGACTGAATTCGAAGAGAACGGCGCGCCGTGGCGCGTCGCGGTCGCGAAGCGGCCCGTGGATTCGCGCGATGTCTTTCTCTATCACAAAACGACCCACCGCGCCGCGTATGAGAACGCGAAGGCGGAATTTCCCGAGCACGACGACGTGATTCTATGGAACGAGCGGGGCGAGGTGACGGAAAGCGCGGTCGCGAACGTCGTGATCCGGCGCGCGGGGAAGCTGATCACGCCACCGGTCGAATGCGGTCTGCTCGCGGGCGCGTTTCGGGATCATTTGATCAAGTCGGGCGAAGTCGAGGAGGGGCGCGTCTCGCTCGAGGATTTGCGCGCCGCGGACGAGGTTTTTCTGGTCAATTCCGTGCGGAAATGGCAAAAGGCGGTTGTTGAACGGACGGAGACTCGAACATGAAAGTCATCATTGATTTAACCATCGTTCCGATCGGCGTGGGCGTATCGCTTTCGATCTACGTCGCGGCGTGCGAGGAAATTCTAAACAGCGCGGGGCTTAAGACCGCCCTGCACGCCAACGGAACGAATATCGAGGGCGAATGGGACGCCGTGTTCGCCGCGGTCAAGGCGTGTCATGAAAAGGTTCACGCCATGGGCGCGCCGCGGATCCATACCAACATCAAACTGGGAACCCGCAACGACCGGGAGCAGACCCTTGAGGACAAGGTCAACAGCGTCGAGACCAAGCTGGGTTGAGCTTTGGGCGCCGACCGCGCTCGCGTTGCTCGTCTCTTGCGGTGGGAAGGTGGACGATATGAAAGCTGACCGCGAAGCGATGGTGGACGTCATTAGAGCCAGGGGGGTGAACGACGAGGCCGTTCTCGCGGCGATGGGCGCGGTTCGGCGGCATCGATTCATTCCCGAAAGCCGCCGCGGTTCCGACGCGTATGGCGATCATCCGTGCCCGATTGGATATGGCCAGACCATTTCGCAACCCTA
>JARFRL010000341.1 GCA_029287275.1 Pontiella desulfatans | reverse complement strand
TTCAGCACCTCCTGGTTTTTCTGAATGGTCTCTTCATACTTTTTCTTCAGGTCGGGTTGGATGTCGAACGCGTATTTCCGCTCGTCGGTCTCGGTGGTCAGTCGCTGCGCGGCGAGCAGTTATTGATAGTCCTCGATCTGTTTGAGCGCGAGCTCCAAATCGAACTCCGCTGCCTCGACCGCCAACGCGAGCATCTGGAGCCGTTCCTCGATCTTAGGAACGTATTGCTTCGACTAGCCATGGTCCGGGTACACGTTTTCCAGAATGTGATTGAATTGCTTTCGCGCCTGTTGGTAATTCGTCCGCGCGTCCTTCGCCTTGAACCGGGAAAGCAGATCCTCCGCCTGATCGTAATGCCAACGGCCCAGATTGTATTCCAGCTTCAGGCGAAGTCGTCCGGCGCGCTCGAAATTTTGTTTCGCTTCCAGATCGTCCGGCGCGAGCAGCAGCGACTTCTCGAACTGGTCCATCGCCTCGAACGCGAGCTGAATGGCCGTCCCGATTTGTTCCTGCCCGGTCAGCGCGGTCGTGCGGGCGAGCAGGGCGGCGCCGCGGTTGAAATAGGCCTTCGCCTGCAGCTCGACGTCCGAGGTGCGCAGCGCCTCGGTGTAGCTCTCCGCCGCGGCCTCGAACTCGCCCGCGCGGTATTGAGCGTTGCCGAGGTTGTAGTTCCCGACGCCCGGAAACTCCAACGCCGTTTTTTTCAGATGGGTCACCGCGTTCGTGTAGTCGCCTTGTTCGTACGCCTTCAGTCCCGCGCGCATGGACGACCGCGGCGTGTCCTCCGCGAACGCGGAAGAAATCAACAGCCACGGAACAACCCCGATCCACATGGATTTTCCAACCATCCTTCCGTGCTTTCCCGTGTTCATCCGCGGCTCCTTTTCCATTTAACCGGACGGATCGCGGCTTCGAACGCCAGCAACGCCAGCGCCGCGGCGAGGAACCATTGATAGCGCTCGACGAAGCTTTTCGTCAGCCGCGATTCGCCTTCCTCGCGTTGGAGTTCGGCGATGCCCTGCTGATAGACGCGCTCGAGGCCGAAATCGCCGGGCGCGGAGCGGACGTAGAAGCCGCCCGTCTCGAACGCGATCCGTTCCAGCGTCGTCTCGTCCAACGAGCTTTTCACCACGTTGCCCGCGTTGTCTTTCACGAAGCCTTCCGCGGTTTGAATCAATTCGCCTTCGCGCGTGCCGACGCCGATCGCGAAAACGCGGACGCCTTCTTCCTTCAGACGCGGCAGCAGCGCGAGCGGATCGCCGGTGTGGCCCTCGCCGTCGGAGATCAGAATGATCACTTTGTCGGCCTGCGTTTCCTCGGCTTTCTCGAAGCTTTCGAGCGAGGTTTCCATCGCCTGAAAAAGATCGGTGCCGCCAACGGGAACGATGCCGGCGTAGACGTCGTCCAGCATCATCGTAAAGGCGGCGTAGTCGATGGTGGCGGGGCACTGCAAAAACGCGTCGCCCGCGAACGCGACGAGGCCGACGCGGTCGCCGCGCAGCTCTTTGACCAAATCGCGCACGCCCCACTTGGCCTGTTGCAACCGGTTGGGTTTGATGTCCTGCGCGAGCATGCTCTTCGAGGTGTCGAGCGCGACGATGATGCTGAGGCCGCGTTGCGTGACCTCTTCCCATTTCGCGCCCCACCGCGGACGGGCGAGGGCCACGATCGCGAGGCCCAGCGCGAGCGTTCGAACGAGGTTCTTGAAGCGTTGGCGCCGCGGCGAATAGCGCGGCATCATGACGGGCCACAAGCCTTTGTCCACCAGGCGGTCGAGCAACGCGGTTCGCCGGCGGATCATCAGCCCCGTGATCATCAGGAGCGGAATCAGCGCGAGCAATCCCATCAGGATGTCGGAGTCATGCCAAATGATCACGGCAACCTCCCGAGTTTTCCAAGGCCCAGCAGTTGTTCCAACGCGAGGAAGAGGATGCCCGCGATGATCCATCCATTCGCGATTTCCTCGAAGCGGGTGTAGCGTTCCACCTCGATCTCCGTTTTCTCCAACTGGTCGATCTCGTCATAAACCGCTTCCAGCGTTTCCAGATCGCGGGCGCGGTAAAACTTCGCGCCGGTGGTTTTCGCGATTTTTTTCAGGGTGTCCTCGTCGACTTCCTGCCCGCGGGCGCGGAATCCGCGCCCGGCGCCGCCGGCGCCGATGGTATAGATCTTGATGTCCATCGCTTCGGCCGCGCTCGCGGCGTTTTCCGGGGAGAGCGTGCCGGCGTTGTTCGCGCCGTCGGTCAGCAAAATGATCACCTTGCTCTTCGCCTCGCTGTCGCGCAGGCGGTTGACGGCGGACGCCATGCCGTCGCCCATCGCGGTGCGGCTTCCGTCGAGCATGCCGGTGTGCAGGCCTTCCATTCGGAGCGCCAGCCAGGCGTGGTCCAGCGTCAGCGGGGCGATGGCGTAGGGGAGGGTCGCGAAGCCCACCATGCCGACGCGGTCGCTCGGCCGGTTTTCAAGGAAGCGCGTGATGACCTCTTTCGACGCTTCCAGCCGACTCAGGCGCCGGTTGAATTTGGTGAAGTCGCGGGTGTCCATGGATTGGGACAGATCGACCAGTAGGATGATGTCGACCGCTTCCGTTCGCACGCGGCTGTCGTCGAGTCCGCGTTGCGGACGGGCGAGCGCGACGACCAGGGCGATGAGTCCGAGCGTGTGCAGCGCGGGGATGAGCGGTTGCAGGCGAATCCGCCAGGTTTTCGGAAGATTCGTCAGCGCCGCGCCGTCGCTGAAGCGCAGGGTTTGCTTGCGGACCATGAAGAGCCGCAGCCATAGCAACGGCGGAATCAGCAACAGCAGCAACAGAAAGTATGGATGCGCGAAGGTCATGGGGTCTCACCTCCGGTCTGTTGGGTTTCTTCCACGAATTCCTTGGTGGTGTCGAAAGCGGATTCCATCGTGGCGCGGTCGGGATGGCCTTTGGCGAATTTGACGATGTCGGCCTGGCGCATGAAATCGAGCAGGATGTCGCGTTGCGTTCCGCGGAGCTCGGGCGAGCGGCTGAGCTCGTCGACGAGCTCCTCGGTGGTTTCGTCCGGCGCGTTGAGGCGGAAGCGGCCTTCGAGGTAGACGCGCAGGATCAAAGAGAGCTCGGTGTAAAACGGTTCGCACTCGTCTTTTTCCAACAGGCCTTCGCGCTTCAGCGCTTCAAGCGCTTTGAGCGCGATGACGTGCGGCGGAACCGGCGGCGCTTTGGGTATGAGGGTGTCGCGGTTCTTCCACGCCTTCGCGGTGATGAGTCCGATCAGGAACGCCACGAGCGCGGCGCCGACCACGATCCAGAGCCATTTCGGAACGCGGCCCGGAAGTTTGTGGACCGGCTTGATGTCCGCGATCTCGGACGAGGCGTCCGGCGGCAGACTGGTCTCGACCTTCAGCGCGACCGCGGGGAAGTTGGTGGCGAGGACTTCGTCGCCGACCGCGCAGGTGATCCTGCCGGTCGACACCACGTGTTCGCCCAGACGAAACGAGGTGAGCGCGTAGCGTGTTTCGGATTGAGTCAGCCCGTCCTCGCGCGGGACGTCCCGCCAGTCGCGCATGAGCAGGACGACGTCTTTCTCCCGGCCCA
This sequence comes from Pontiella desulfatans, assembly GCA_029287275.1. Lineage (GTDB taxonomy): Bacteria > Verrucomicrobiota > Kiritimatiellia > Kiritimatiellales > Pontiellaceae > Pontiella > Pontiella desulfatans_A. Next base: position 330 of record JARFRL010000341.1, on the reverse strand, counting down.
GCTCGGGGAGGGTCAGCGTTCCGTTGGTTGGAAAATACGCGGTGACGACCAGCTCCACCGGATCGCCGACGAGCATGGTCGCGCGGTCGATGGAATGCTCGAGGGTCAACTGATCCTGGGGATAAACCTTCGTCGCTTCCTTTTCGCAACCCGCCAGTGTCAGCGCGATCCAGGGGACTAGGATGTGGAGCGTTTTTTTCATCTATCTGCGTTGGGTTCGTTGGCGGAAGAATTTGATGAGTTGCTTGTCGTAGGGCTCGCCCGCGAAGAGCCGAACCGTGTCGATGCCGGCCTTGCGGTGCGTGTCGTTGATTCGCTCCGCGCGGTCGG
>JARFRL010000248.1 GCA_029287275.1 Pontiella desulfatans | reverse complement strand
CGTCTTTTTTTTCGCACGCGAGGCTGCTTTTTCCTTCTCGCCTGATTCAGACCATTCGGCAGGTGAAATCAAGCTCCGGGAGATTGATCTGAAGGAGTTCGACTTCAACTTCGTCATCCAGCTCGACATCGGCCATGCGGCTCGTTTTCACGTCGATGGCGAGATCCGGAATCAGCACGGTGCCGCGGTCGTCCCGTTTATCGACGACCACCCCGCGATAGATGGTTTCCGGATGCTGTTGCATATGGAGCAGCGTCCAGTGTCGGTTGCTCCGGCGTTCGGCCATCGAGGCGTTGCCGCCGCCGATTTCCGCTTCCGCCACGCGCGCCAGCATGTCGGCTTCGCTGATCCCTGGTTCTCCGCCGATAAACGCGCGGATTTGCTGGTGGACCAGCAGGTCTGAATAGCGGCGCAACGGGCTGGTTGCCCGGGTATAGCGTTCGAGCCCGAGTCCGGCGTGCCAATCGGGGTCGAGGCGCAGCGCGGATCGTTTGAACTTTTTGCGATAGGCGAACATTTCGGCCATGGTTGCTGGAGTGGATGGTTCGTCCGGGGATGGTTGGCACGCGAAAGGCGCCGGGATCTCGTTTTTTATGAGAAACCCAGCGATGGCCTCGCCGGCCATCAACATGGCGTCGGTGACCATGTCCCTGCTTTTTAAACGCGGCAAATCACTGATTTCGACGGTGAAGTCATCCGGTTTTTTGAGGTTGAGCTCGTGCCGGGCGGACAGATTATAGAGCTCCCCGTCGACGGTGGTTTTGAGCTTCACCTCCGGCAGGTTTATTTCCGCGGCGCCCTGGGCGACTCTTCGTTTTCGGAAGGATTCGGTGATCAAGCTCATGTCCGAAAAGGGAGCGGTCTCCATGCGTTGATTCGCGGCGGAATAGCTGAGTCGTTGAACGCGGATCCAGCTGGGGGTGATTTTCAAACAGGTGGGCGCGCCATCCTCTTCAACCCCGATTTTAAAAGAGAGCGCGGGAGATACATCCTGTAATCCCAGTCCCAGAATGGTTGTGACGGCCGACGGCAGCATGTTGATGACGATTTCGGGCAGATAGCAATTCGCGCCGCGGGCTCGGGCCTCCAGGTCGAGCGGCGAGTCCGCCTTGATGAGCGCGGCGGCATCGGCGACATGGATCCAGAGGAACTCTCCGTCGAGACTGATCGCGTCGTCCGGGTCGGTGCAATTATCATCGTCGATGGCGAACGTTTCCAAGGCCGTAAGATCCTCGCGTGGTTCATTCGGTAGCTCCGGCACTTCCAGCTCAGGCTGCGTGGTCGCGCAATCTAACCGGGCCGGATAGGGATTCACCGATTCATTCCACAACCCCAGGTGCAACAACAACCGATGCGCCTTTTCCGGAACGACTTCAATCCCGAGCGCTTTCAGCGTGCGGTTCGTGGACGCCTCGCGGTAGGCCAGACGCTCGACGTCTTTCAGGTGTTCGAGATCTTCCGGTAGAATCGCGTGCTCTTTGACGCGTTGCAAATAGGCCTGCCAGCGCGCGGCCTCTTGTTCTTTTTCGCGTTGTTTACGGACAATGGCCTCAACTTCCGCTTCCGTTCTCGCCACGATTTTTTCAATGGATCCCGTGAAATGGATCGCCGCGTGAAGTTCCAACCAGGCATGCCAGACGGTCACCGGGGAGGCCTCTCCGTAGATCAATTCCGCCAGTTCGGTTAGATCCACCGTTTCGCCCTGCAACAATTCCCACGCTTCTTCAAGATCCCCTTGAGGCGTCTGGTTCAGGTCGGCGAGACTTTTCAACGGCCCGGGATGAAGCAGTTGAATATCTTTC
>JARFRL010000152.1 GCA_029287275.1 Pontiella desulfatans | reverse complement strand
CTGTTCGTCGACGACAGCCTGGAACGCTGCGAGATTTTCGACCGCGACAAGCCGTTCACCGCGGTCTACACCGACGCGCGCGTCACCTACCTCAAACGCTTCAAGATCGGCGGCGCGATCATGAACCGCGAATACTACTTGTCGCTCGGCGAAAAGTCCAAATTGCAACTGCTGGTCGATGGGACGCCCGAGGCGATCTACGTGAAGTACAACAAGGCCAAGGGCCAGCGCATTCATCAGCAACGCTTCAACCCGGCCGACATCGCCGTGAAAAGCGTGAAGAGCCGCGGCAATCGGATGAGCACCAAGAGCATCAAATACATCGGCGCCGAACCCGGCCGTTGGTGGGACCACGACGACGAAGGCGCGATGCCCGACGGCGTGTTGCTTTAGCCAGAAGCTCTTCCGCGAACGCCGCGACTCAGCTTCCAGAAATTTTCTCTGTGAGTCCCTTGTAGTTCACCAACTGGATTCCTCGAATCGATCCTTCCATTTCGCCCGCGTAGACCAAATAGGATTCTCCGATGAGATCAGGCTGTATTTTTTTTAAATAGCCGATCCCTTTTAGGAAGTCCTTGCTGAACGTCGCGGAAGACTTGATTTCCACGCAGTCGAAACAGCGATTCCTCTCTATTAGAAGATCGATTTCATGCTGTTGCTTATCCCTGTAATAAAACAAGTTGCTTTCACGGTTCTGGTTATACCGTGATTTCAGGAATTCAATCACGACCAAGTTTTCAAATAACGGCCCACGCATACGGTCGGAAAAAATCTGGTCGGGGGAGTTGAACCCAAGCAGATAGGAAGCAAGGCCGACATCATGAAAATAGAGCTTGGGCGACTTAACCAACCGTTTCCCGATATTCCCGGAAAACGGTTCCAAGAGATAGACGATATAGGAAGCCTCCAAGACGGATAGCCAAGACTTTACCGTATGACTCGAAACCCCCAGATTATTACCAATTTCAGACGCGTTGAAGCTTTGACCGACCCGACCAGCGCATAGCCGGACAAAATTCCGGAAAAGCCGCAAATCCTTTACTTGCATCATTTGGCGCACATCTCTTTGCACGTAGGTTTCAAAATAATTCCGATAGTAGGAAACGGGCTCCAACGACTGGCTCCAAACACCCGGGTAAAACCCCCTGAATATATAGTGTTCAAGAGAAGATAGGCTCTCAACATCATTCGCTTCCACTATGGAAAACGGCAACAGTTTTACCAAAGCGGTTCTTCCCGCAAGCGATTGGGATATCCCTTCCATTAAAGAAAACTGGTGGCTACCGGTCAGAATAAACTGCCCCGGCTTTTCATCCTCATCCACAATACCTTGGATATAGGAAAGGAGCTCGGGCACATTCTGGATCTCATCAATAACGACGCCCGAACCGCGATGCCGTTCCAAAAAGGAAACCGGATCGGTCTGAATCGCCTCCCGCAGATCCGGATTTTCAAGCGAAACGTAGGGAAGTTCGCTAAAAAGCATTTTACACAAGGTCGTTTTCCCCGACTGACGAGGCCCGGTAATGGTAACCACCCGGTACTGTTCCGCCAAGCGACGAACCCGATCTTCCAACGTCCGCTTAATCTTCATGTAAAAATCCTATTTCAGTCATTTTTGAATGTCAACTTCAAATTTGTCCACTTCAAAAGCGTGCCAATCCGAATGACCTTGCAGTGAAAAGCTTCACATCTCGTGCAACCGCATGAGTACCACATCGGCGCCGACCCGACCGCTTGGCGGCGCGATGCCCGACGGCGTTTTGCTTTAGCCAGAAGCTCTTCCGCGCTTAAAAATCCTTTAGGCCAAACCACGGGATTATTCCTCGCGGAGCCGCGGAGGTCGCGGAGAGGATTATTTTTGAAGTGGTACTGTTTCCAGGAGACAGGGTCCCACGCGGCAGGGAGCGTCTTCGCAACGAATGTAGGAAACACGAAGTGAGGCTGGCGCAACGCGACGGCAGCGAAGCGGCAACCAACGAATCCATTCACCCCAAATATTCGTTGCCGGAATTCAGGCCAAGACGTTTTCATGAATGAAAGAAAACCATTGAGGCCAAAACAACGGGATTATCTCTCGC
>JARFRL010000144.1 GCA_029287275.1 Pontiella desulfatans | reverse complement strand
GTCCGGAGCGGTTTCCTTGAACGCGCGGACCACCTTCGCGGCGTGTAGATCGCCCGAGACTTCGCCCGCGATGATGAGGATCGATTTTTTCATCTAAATTTTAACACCCGCTTCGCTTAAGAACACCAAGGACTCTAAGCTTCGCGCTCTTCGAGCCTTCGTGTTTCATTTTTCCGTTTTCACCGCGACGAACGCCATGCCGTGTTTATCCGCCAGCGTGATGAGCTTTTCCTTTTCCAGCAGGATCGTTTTTCCGGCCTCGACCGCGAGGCACGAGATCTTGGCGCGCTTCATCACCTGGAAGGTTTTCGCGCCAACCACCGGAATATCGAACCGCATGTCGTGCCCGACTTTCGGCACCTTCACGATCACGCAACCGGCCTTGCCGAACTTGCCGGCCCGCTTGATGGTCTGATTGGTTCCCTCCCACGCCTCGACCGCGATGATGATGCCGTCTTTGATCGCGACGGTTTGCCCGATCTCGAAATCGCTGGTGCCTTTGACCAATTGAAGGCCCAACTCGATGTCCGATGCCTCGCGCTCGGTCGGCGCTCGTTTTGAAAGTTGGCCCACCTCCGGCGTGTAGCAATCCATGAACGCGTTGCCCGGAAGCACTTCGATTCCGAGTTCCTCGATCGCGTCCGCGACGCCGCCGTAAATCGTGTGCGCGTTGCGGACCGCGAGCTTCTTGTACATCTCGACCGCGAGCTTATCCATGCGCACGTTGAACAGGTTGCCCGGCGCGATCTGCCCCACCATGACGCATTGTTTGACGCCGCTCGCGGCGAGCTGATCGAGAAAGGCGCGCATGTGGCCGAGCCGAACCCAGTGGATGTCGTCGACGAACGGAATGATTTCGCGGCGCGTCTCGCCCTTGAAGCCGATGACGACGATCCGCTTCACGCCCGCGGCGCGCGCGGCCTTCGCCATCATCAGCGGATAGGCGTGCCTTCCCGCGACGATGAGTAGAGATTCTGGGACGTCGTTCATATGAGGCGGATAGTGCCAGAAGTCGCCAACCCATGAAAACGCAAATATGGCTCCGCGTTCACGCGCGGAGCCATGGCGTTTGGAAAGACTGAAGGATGGTAGCTTAGCGTTTGAGTCTGCGCCGGACGAACGCGACGGCGACTCCCGAAAAACCGAGCAACATCAACGACGCGGGTTCTGGAACGACCTCGCTGGAACCAAACGCCCCTTCGAAGTTGTCCACGATAAACCGACCGGGTTCCGCATCGAATTTAAACAGGCCATAGGACGCCACTCCTGAAAACGCGAGATCAAGAATGGCTTCCGGCGCGGTGCTAACAACGGGCGCTGACTGGTAGGTGGCGAGCTGGAACTTCGACGCGATCATGTTATCATCGCCATCATAAAGTTCGAAAGTCGCCCCGAAGGTGTCGAAGGGCGTGCTCAACGCGAAACCAAATCGTATGCTTACCGTCGCGCCGAACAAAAAGTCGGCCCGCAAGTCCACACCTAGTTGCGAGGTCCCCTCAATCCCAGGCTCATTGATGAAATTCATGCTTAGCCCCGGACCAATACTATTGAACCCGGAGGAATCCGTCGTCGAAAACAACACATCATTCGTTCCGTCGGCATCACCATCGTACGTGTAAGTCGTCACCCCGCTAACAATGTCGTCAAACGTAATCATAGCGGCGTGGCAGCTGACAGACAGCACGCAAAAAAAGGCGATAATCCTCGCGATATCATTTCTCATTTTTTTCAATCCCCTTTTTTTAGGTTTATTTTCATGGCGCCCAACCCAATCCATTTCGATAAAGCCATGGTCGCTTTTCACGCATGAAACGGGCGGGACGCCCGTTCCGCGTTAGAACTCGTAGACGACGCGGCCGCTGAGCGCGTAGCCGGAATAGTTCTGCCCGAAGCGCCAATCGACGTCGAGCACCAGTTCCAGTTCGTCGTTGAAGAGCGCGGAAATTCCGAGGCCGGTCTCGAGCACGTTCTCCTCCGGAGCGGGCATCGCGAAGTGGTATTGCCCGCCCATGCCGTTCACGAACTGGTAATCGATGTTTTCCACGTCGGAGTTGAACTCATGCAACCAATAGAGCCGCGCCTCGGGCTTCAGCGTCACCACGTCGTATTCCTTTCGGAAGGCCGCGGCCGCGCCGAGCGTCGAGAGGAAGCTGTTCCGCTCGTATGGCGCGATATCGCGCGTGACCACTCCCGCGGTTTCCTCATGCCCTTCTTGATAGTAGTACGTCCAGAGCATCGAGGCCTTCGGCGTGACGGAGAATCGGCGGTTCACCGCGATCTCCTTTCCGCCGCCGATATACGCGGCGAAGTTGCTCGCGTGGAAATCGGCTTCGTTTCCAAACGCGGTGCCGGAGTTTCGCGCGATCTTGCTCCGGCCATACGCGAGGTTCGCGTGGCTGAACCAGTCTTGGGTTCCCCAGTTGAGATAGACGACGCCATAGCCCGTTTTCGCCTCGCTGTGGTCCGCGTCGTCCTGACTGATCACGGAACGCCCGTAGCCTCCCGCGATTCCAAGCAGCGCGTCGTTGAGCGGTTTGTCGAAACCCACCACGGTTCCGTAGATGTTGTGGTCGTAGCCG
>JARFRL010000109.1 GCA_029287275.1 Pontiella desulfatans | reverse complement strand
AAACACCTACACCCCCCCTCCGGGCGGCGCTTCGTTCGAGTCGGACGGCGATTGGAATTTCCTGCCGAACATCTATTTCGCCATGCCTGTTAGTGATGGCTTTACCGTGGGCCTTGGAATCACGACGCCATACGGACAGGGCATTTCGTGGGAGGGCTTCGAAAATCTTCTTAATCCACCAAGCATTGTGACTGTGCCGTATGAAGCTTCCGCCTCGGTGGTTGACTTCTCGCCCGCCGCCGCGATGAAGCTGATGGATAACCTCACAATTGGTGTGGGGTTGGATGTTTATTATTCGAAACTGGAACTCAACGCGGTGAACGCCAATCCTTTTCCTCCGCCCGCAACGGTTGATTCCAAGGGCGAAGGCGATGCGTGGGGACTGGGAGCCAACGCCGGTCTAACATGGTTGCCTACAGAAGGGCAGCGTATGACGCTTACGTTTAAAAGTGGTGTTGAGCTGGATTACAAAGGCGATTTCGAGGCGGGGGGGACTCCTCTTGGTGATTTTGAAACAACCATTAAATATCCTAATGCCGTTGGCGTTGGATATGGCATTCAACTATCTGAAGATATTCAGGTCGAGGCGTTGGTGGAGTGGTTGCAATGGTCCGTCAATGATTCTCAGACGCTCACGACCGGCGCGGCGTCGCAGACCGTCCAAAATAATTGGGACGACACCTTCACGCTCGGTTTTGGCGGAACATGGATGGCGACCGACGGGCTCGCGGTCCGCGCGGGCTACGCGTATCTTCCGTCTCCCATTCCGGACGAAACCATCACGCCATTACTCGTGGACGCGGACCGCCACGCGCTCAGTTTCGGCCTCGGTTACACGATCGGCGCCCACACGTTCGACGCCGCGTACACCTTCAGCCTCTACAGCGACCGATCCAGCCCGATCGGCGGCGCGTCTCCAGGCACTTATGAGGTTGATTCCAACCTTGTGGGTCTGACATATTCCCTTTCATTCTAGGGAGAGCGTATGATCGCGGAAACGAAGAAAAAACTGGCCAGAGTGCTTGTCATCGATGACGAACGCGGACCGCGCGAGAGTCTGCGCATGGTGCTCAAGTATGATTACGAGATCTTCCTCGCCGAGCGGGTCGACGCCGGAATCAAATTGCTTCGCGAGGAGGAGCCCGATCTTGTGATCATGGATATCCGCATGCCGGAAAAGAGCGGTATCGAGGGCCTCCAAGAGATCCGCGAAATCAACGCCAACGTCTCCATCGTCATGCTCACGGGCTATGGCGATCTGGAAACCGCGCAGCAGGCGATCCGTTATGGCGCGAACGACTATCTTCAAAAGCCGTTCGACACCGATGAGATTCAGGCGGTTGTTAAAAAGTACGTCGACCGAACCAAGCTTTATTCCAGAAAGAAGATAGCCCAGGAAGAGCTGAGCAAGATGACGCAGTCGCTGAGCCGCGAGGTGGGTAAAACCAACAAGCTCACGTCGCTCGGCGCCGCCTCCTCCGAACTGGTGCGCGACCTCCGCAATCCTCTGACCATCATCCGCGGCTATCTCGACCTGCTTAATTACGAGCTGAAGGAGAAGCAGGATTCCTCTTCCGACGAGATGAACGAATATCTCGACCAGATCGAGCGCAATGTCGGTCGTTGCGCCGAGCTGGTCGAATCCTGGCGCGCGCTGGGTCGATTCGACTTTTCTCAAATGCAACGCCTGAACCTTCCCAAGCTCGTGAACGACTGCTTTCGCGACGCCGCGGCCCATTCGGAGATTTCGTTCTCCGTTCAGGTCGATGGCGTCGACGATCAATATGAAATGCTCGGCGAGCGCCTGCAGGTCAAACGCGCCCTTCAAAACTTGATCGACAACGCCGTAACCGCGGTGAACGAACAGTCTTCGCCAAGCATCACGGTGCTTTTCTCCATGACCAACACCGATATCGACCTGAAGGTCAAAGACAATGGATGCGGGGTTGACACCAAAACCTTGCGCTGGATTTTCGAGCCGTTCGACAACACCGCCACCATCGAAAAAGGCGCGGGCCTCGGGCTCTTCATCACGAAGAAAGTGATTGAGGAGCATCGCGGCTCATTGGAATTCGATAGTCGTCTTGGGGAAGGCTCGCTGGTGACGGTGCGCGTTCCGCAGGCGCATACCGCGCTGGGTTATTTCTCCAGCCCCGAATCTTTGGTGCAAGCCTGATCAATGTCCGCGTCCTCCTCGGCATCCGGAGCGATTGACGCCTGGAAAAAGGCGCTGGGCGCCGACGCGGTCGTTCACGACGCCCAATCCTTGGAAGAACACACGCGGGCGGTATGCGGCTCCAAACGCGACGTTGTCGCTGTTCTAAAGCCGACCACCCACGAGCAGGTCGAGCGAATCGTCGCCGTCGCGAACGAACACAAGGTTCCGGTCTATCCCATCAGCCGCGGCAAGCAATGGGGCATGGGCTCGAAGCTTCCCGTGAAAGACGGCGCGGCGATCGTCGATCTGTCCGGCATGAACCGCATCATCGAGATCAACGAACGCTTTCACTACGTCGTCGTCGAGCCCGGTGTCACGCAGCGGCAGCTGATCGACCATATCAAGGCGAACGGGCTCGAGCTGATGCTTAACGTGACGGGCTCGACCTCCGACACCAGCCTGATCGGAAACGCCATGGACCGCGGCGTGGGGTATTTCGACTCCCGCGCCCACGGCATCAGCAACCTGCGCGTCGTGCTGGGCAACGGCGAAACCATCCAGACGGGCTTCGGACATTACGAAAACGCGAAAACCAAAAACCTCTACCCCCACGGCGTCGG
>JARFRL010000096.1 GCA_029287275.1 Pontiella desulfatans | reverse complement strand
GCCGAGGTCAACCGCAAGGCGCGGATGGTCCTTGAGAGCGCGCTGGGCGAGTTGTGGGTCGAGGGCGAGTTGTCGCGGGTGACGATCCATTCCAGCGGGCATTGGTATTTCACCTTGAAGGACGAGGCCGCCGCGGTTTCGTGCGCGATGTTTTCGCGCGACAACGCCGCGGTCGCCTTCCGGCCAAAGGATGGACTGAAGGTCCAGATGCTGGCGCGGCCGAGTTTGTACGAGGCCAACGGGCGCTACCAACTCATCGCGGCCGAGATGGAGGAAGCCGGCAAGGGAAACCTCCACGAACAATTCGAGAAGCTGAAAGCCAAGCTCGCCGCGGAAGGGTTGTTCGACGCCGACCGTAAAAAACCGTTGCCGATTCTCCCGCGCAAGATCGGCGTCGTGACCTCGCCGACGGGCGCGGCCATCCGCGACATCATTCACGTGCTGACGCGCCGCAATCCAAACATCCAGATTCTTTTGATTCCGGCCAAGGTGCAGGGCGCCGGCGCGGAGAAGGGGATCGCGAAGGCGATCGACTATCTCAACACCCGCGGCGACATCGACGTGATGATCGTCGGGCGCGGCGGCGGCAGCGTCGAGGATCTTTGGAACTTCAACGAGGAAGTCGTGGCGCGGGCGATCGCGGCGTCGGAGATTCCCGTCATCTCGGCCGTGGGGCACGAGATCGATTTCACGATCGCGGATTTCGCCGCGGACGTTCGGGCGCCGACGCCGTCGGCCGCGGCCGAGCTGGCGGTCCGGGAAAAGGGCGATCTCGAGGGCGAGGTCGCGCTGCTGAGGCGGCGGTTGGACCAGAGCCTCGAACGCGTGGCGCGCGATTTCCGGCTACGGCTGAACGGCGCCGCGGGGAGCTACGTGTTCCGCGAGCCCGCCGCGTTGGTGGCGGGATATCGGCGGCGCGTCGGCGCGCTGGAAACGCGGCTGAGCGATCTGTTGAAGCTCGACGCCCAGAAAAAACTACAACGGCTGGAAAGCAACCGGACGCGCCTGCCGTTTCTGCTGCGGGCGGACGTGCGACAGGCGCATCAACGGATCGACGATCTGGGCTCCCGAACGCGGAACCAGATGGAACGAAAGCTCGAACGCGACGGGCAGAAACTGAAGCGCTTGGAAAGCCAGCTGCGCATGCTGAGTCCGCTCGCGGTGCTCGGCCGCGGCTATAGCCTCACGATGAAAGCCGACGGAACGGTGGTCCGCGGCAAGGACGACGTCGAGTTGGGCGACGCGGTCACGACGCGGCTCGCGGACGGAAAATTGATTTCAAACATCACCGAAAAAGAGTAAGCCATTCGTTCGGGAGACGAATCATGACGGAAAAAAAGAACGCGGGTTTCGAGGTGTCGCTGGAGCGGCTGGAGGAGCTGGTCGAACAGATGGAGAGCGGCGAGCTGAGTCTGGAGGAGATGATCAAGCATTTCGAGGAAGGCTCGAAGCTGGTCGAGGTCTGCTCCGAAAAACTCAATGAGGTGGAGCAAAAGATCGAGAAGCTCGTGAAGAAGGACGGCGAGCTAAAGGAAGTCCCCTTCGAGGTGGAGGACTAAATGGATCGGAAGCGGATTATTCTGATTGGGTGTTGCGCGCTGATGGTGTTGAGCGCCTTGCTTTCCGCGATCAACCGCAAGCGCGCGGTCGAACCGACTCCCGGTCCGCGCGAAGAGATTCCCGACTCGCTCTTCGCGCCGCGGCAACGTCCCCTGTCCGGCCCCAATCCCGCCCGCGATTTCAGCAACGCCGTCGCCGACGCGGTCGAGAAGGTCAAACCCTCGGTCGTGGTGATCCGAACCGAGAAGGTCCAGCCCAAGCGCCAGGAAATGACGGATATGTTCGGTTTCCGCCGGTATTACCGCGACGTGTTCGAGGAGCAGGAAGGCGAGGGCTCGGGCGTCATCATCGACGAGCGCGGCTACATCATCACCAGTTGGCACGTGATCGAGAACGCCCGCGACGGTTGGGTGGTGCTCGACGACGGCACGAAGCTGGACGCCGTCGTGGTTGGGTTCGACAAAGCGACCGATCTGGCCATTCTCAAAATCAAAGACGAGGAGGCGCGGTTTCCCGCGGTGGAATTTCGCGATTCGGACAACGTCCGCGTGGGCGAGGTGGCCATCGCGATCGGCTCGCCCTTCAGCCTGCAGAGTTCGGTGACGGTGGGGCACGTCAGCCAAAAGCGGCGAAAAGTGCATATTCTACCGTACGAGGATTTCATTCAAACCGACGCCGCGATCAACGAGGGCAACAGCGGCGGTCCGCTGATCGACGTGGATGGCCGCCTGATCGGCATCAACACCGCCAAGAAAACCGACGACCAGCGCATGGCGGTCGGCATCGCGTTCGCGGTGCCCTCCAATCTGGCGATGGTCGTCGCGAAATCGATCATCGAAACGGGCGCGCATGAATGGCCCTGGGTGGGCGCGTCTTTTTACACGATTGAAAAGCCCCTCCGCGACGAGATTTATGGCGGCACGGGCGTCTTGATTTCCCAGGTATGGAACAACACGCCCGCGGCCCGCGCGAACCTGCTGCCCGGCACCGTCGTGCTGGAGGTGGACGGCGTGCCGGTCCAGACCGAGGACGACGTCAAGCGCGTCATTTTCAGAAAAGCGGTGGGCGAGTCGGTGAAATTCACGCTTGGGCTCAAGGACGAAAAGCGCCTCGAGGTCGAGTTGCTGCTCGAGCACTATCCGGGCTCCACGACGTAGGCGTTCGCCTTCGCGCCCGCGGCCCGTCACTTTCCCTTTCCAAACGCTTGGAAACAGGTAAAGTGCGCCCCCCAATCAAGGAATCGATCCATGCAAAAGAAAAAAAACAGCCGACTCGTCGCGGCCGAAATCATTAGCCAGTGGTTGGAAGACCAGAGTTTCCCGGACCGCGCGCTCGCCCAGGTCCAACACGACCACGCGTTCGTGCTCGAGCTCGTCAACGGCGTCGTCCGCAACAGGCTGATCCTGCAATGGCTGGAGAACAAATGGCTGAAGAACGAGCCGCAACCGTTCTTCAAGGCCGTGCTGTGGGTCGGGCTGTACCAGATGTTGTTCATGGACAACGTGGAGGAATACGCCGCGATCAACGAAACCGTCAACGCGGCCAAAGGGCGGCCCAACGGCGACGGCGTGGCCAAAATGATCAACGCCGTGCTGCGCCGCGCCCAGCGGGAAAAGGTTGGAACGCTCGAGAACCTGACGCGCCAACCGGCTTACATCCGCCTGTCGCATCCCAAGTTTCTGATGGATCGCTGGACCAAGCAGTATGGCGAAGCCGACACGCTCGAGCTCGCGGAGTGGAACAACGCGCCGCCCGCGACGATTCTGCGGATCGAGCAGTCCGCCATCGACGCGGCCGAGTTCATCGACAAACTGCGCGAGGACGACATCGAACCGCTGATGCATCCCTATTCCGATAAAGAGATTTTTCTCATCCTGCCTCGCGGCGTCGCGGTTCGAAAAGTGCCCGGCTACGAAGAAGGCTGGTTCACCATTCAGGACCCCGCGACGTCGGTGTCCGTTGATCTGCTCGCGCCGCGCCCCGGCGAGGCCGTGCTCGACGCCCGCGCCGCGCCCGGCGGCAAGACCGCCATGATGGCCGGCCGAATGAAAGGCCGCGGCGAGCTCGTCGCGATGGACCTGCACGACGACCGTCTCGACGTGCTCAAGGAAAACCAGAAGCGCCTGAAGCTCGACTGGATCGAACTCGCCCAGGGCGACGCGCGGCATCCGGAGACCAGCTTGGGCGAACGGAAGTTCGACGCGATTCTACTCGATGTTCCCTGCCTCAACACCGGCGTGCTCAAACGCCGCGCCGACGCGCGGTGGCGGGTCGACGCGGAGCGAATCGCGTCCATCACCAAAACGCAGAACGAAATCCTCGACGCGTGCGCGCGGCTGTTGAAGGACAAGGGCCGGATCGTCTACAGCACCTGCAGCCTCGAGGCCGAGGAGAACGAGGATCTCGTTTCGAAATGGATCGCGCGGCATCCCGACTTCCGTCTCGTCAAAACCAGCAAGGCCTTCCCGCCCGACTCCGGCACCGACGGCGCCTTCGCGGCGCTGCTGAGAAGGAAGTGAGCTACTCGTATAGATCGAGGTGATCCGCGAGCAACTTGAGCAGCGATTGTTCCGCGGCGGTGACGCTCGCTTCGTGGTTCGGGGCGGCGGTGAGCCGGATTTCAACCTTGCCCATGGCGGGGTAGAACCCGAGCTCCACGTCCGCGGGCTCGAAGCCGTGTTCTTCAAGAATGGTGACGATGTCGGACTCGCCGATGTCTTTGGTTTTCACGACGCGCACGATTCTGGGCCGGATGTCGGCGAAGCGGTTCTGGAGCCACGGAACGATTTCCTCGTTCAGGATCGCGTTGAATTCGTTGGGCGGTCCGGGCAGCACGAACAACATTCGCCCGCCCGCGAGCTCGATCCGCTGTCCGGGCGCGGCGCCGGCCGAGTTGAACAGCACGACGGCGCTTTCGAGCACTTGGGCCTGACGCGTCGCGGCGATGGTGATGTTGCGGCCGCGCTTCTCGTACCAGCTCTTCAGGTGCTCGACGGTCGGCTGGTGCAGGACGATCTTCTGGCCGAGCAGTTTCGCGAGCGCGTCGCGGGTGATGTCGTCGACCGTCGGGCCGAGCCCGCCGCTGACGAAGACGACGTCGACGCGGGAGAACGCCTCGTCGACCGCGTTCCCGATGGTGTTGATCTCGTCGGGAATGGTGGTGTCGCGTGAAAGGCGCAAGCCGAGCGCCGAGAGCGCCTCGCCTAGATCGCGCCCATGGGTGTTGAGGGTGCGGCCGCTGAGCAGTTCGTTCCCGATCGATATAAGTTCCGCTTGAATGTCCATGCCGCTCTCCTCAACAATGAAAAGAAACATATTGGTGCCATGAATCAGACGAATCAACATTCTTTATCCGTTGAAAACGATGGAGCGCGAACCCGGCTCGACGCGTTTCTGGCGGAACGCGTGCCGAAGGTGTCGCGTTCCGCGTGGAAAGCGCTGATTCAAGCGGGGTTGGTGACGGTGAACGGCGCGGCCGCGAAACCGAACCATAAACTGAAGGCGGGCGACGCGCTCGCGTGGACCATCCCGCCGCGCGCGCCGGCCGCGGCGATGCCGGAGGATATCCCGTTGGACATCCTCTTCGAGGACGAGTCCGTGCTCGCGCTGAGCAAGCCGCCGGGGCTGGTGGTTCACCCCGCGGTGGGGAACGCGTCGGGCACCTTGCTGCATGGCTTGCTGTTTCATGATCCGGTTTTCCAAACGCTCGAGCGCGCCGGCATCGTGCATCGGCTCGACAAGGACACCAGCGGCGTGATGGTGGTCGCGAAGTCCGCGGCCGCGATCGCGAACCTCCAGGCGCAATTCAAGAACCGCGAGACGGAGAAGGAATACCGCGCGCTCGTCTGGGGCGCGCCGCCGCGGACCGGGCGGATCGAAACTCGGCTGGGCCGCCATCCGGCCCATCGCCAGAAGCAGGCGGTGCTGAAGGAGGGCGGGCGCGAGGCGATCACGAATTTCGAGCGGTTGGAGCAATTCGCCGAATGCGCGCTGATGCGAATCGGGATTGAAACCGGCCGCACGCACCAGATCCGCGTCCATATGGCGCACATTCGCCACCCGATCGTGGGCGACGCGGTCTACGGGCGCCGCCGCGAAAACAAGCTGCCGATCGCGCCGCCGCGGCAGATGCTGCACGCCGCGAAGCTGAGCTTGAACCACCCCGCGACGGGGAAAAGGCTTTCCTTCGAAGCCCCGTTGTTCGAAGATATGGCCTTGATTTTAGAACGCTTACGGAACGACTAATGGCTGAAGAAACCACCTATCACGGATTAATCGAGGATCTCGAGAACTACCTCGAGTACCAGCGCGACCAAGGCGTTCAGCGCCTGGAGGTCGACCGCGCCGTGATGGAGGCGTTGGCGAAGGAGCCGGAAGCCGTCGCGGAACCCGAAGCGCGGGTGGTTGAGGCCGCGCCGATTCCCTCCGACTTCAAGACGCTCGACGCGCTCGCGGCCCATGTCGCGACGTGCGCCAACTGCGAGCTGTGCCAAACGCGGAACTCGACCGTGCCGGGCGAGGGCGCTTCCAACGCGCCGGACATCCTGTTCGTGGGCGAGGGGCCGGGCGCGGAAGAGGACGCGCGGGGCCGTCCGTTCGTGGGGAAGGCCGGTCGGTTGTTGGATAAAATGATCGAGGCCATGGGCTATCAGCGCGGCGAGGTGTTCATCGCGAACGTCGTTAAATGCCGCCCGCCGGACAACCGCAAGCCCTCCCGCGAGGAGATGGACCTGTGTCTGCCGTATCTTCGCCAGCAAATCAAACTCATCAATCCCAAGGTCATCGTCGGCCTCGGCGGAACCGCGATGGAGGGGCTGTTGGGCCGGCCCGTCGGCATCAGCCGCACGCGCGGTGTTTGGGTGGAATACGAGGGGATCAAGCTGATGCCGACCTTCCATCCGTCCTACCTGCTACGCGATCCGTCCAAGAAAAAAGACGCGTGGGCGGACCTTCAACTGGTTCTCGCGGAGTTGGGAAAAGAACCCCCGCCGCGGAAATGATTGAACGTTGATCACCCTTTTCATGTCTTGAATCTTTTTACTCGTAAGGGGGGCGCTAGGCGGTAGGATAGCGCGACGTATGGTTGGTGACGAAAATCTCGAGCCGGACGATGTTCCGGAAGAAAAAGGCGTTCTTGCTGGGGAGAACGACGCCGCGGAGCAGGAAGGGCCGTCGGACGACGAACTCGTGCTCAAATCGCAGCAGGGCGACGTGCACGCGTTCGATCAACTCGTCGAGCGCTACCACTCCAAAATCTACGGCCTGACCTACAACATGACCTCGAACCGCGAGGACGCGGAGGATTTGACGCAGGAAATTTTCATCAAGGCCTTCGAGGCGTTGCCGCGCTTCAAAGGCAACTCGTCCTTCTACACCTGGCTCTACCGAATCGGCGTCAACAAGACCATAAACTACCGAAAAAAGCGCAATCGCAAACGCGCCCTGAGTCTCGATTCCTTCGATCAGGACATCAAGATGGACGAGGCGTACCATGATCTCACGGCCAAAGGATCGCCCTTGCGCAGCATCAGTTTGTCGGAACTTCAAATAAAATTGAACGAGGCCCTGCAAAACCTGTCTGAAAAGCACAGAACGGTTGTGGTGATGCATGATATGCAGGGGATTCCACACGATGAAATCGCGAAAGTGGTTGGAGCTTCGGTTGGAACGGTCCGTTCAAGATTGTTCTACGCGAGAAGACAAATGCAGGCGGAACTATCGGAATTCGTGAAATGAGTGAGAACAACACGATGGACATATCGACGGACGAAAAGGCCGACGCGCTCTTGAACCAGTTGATGCGACTGAAGAGCTACGAAACGCCCGAAGCGGCGCGCATGACCCGCAACAAGCAGAACATCATGCGGCAAGTGCGCCAGGCTCAATCCGAGCAACGAAAACCTCTGCTCGACCGGCTTGAAATCAGCATGCCTTGGCTTTTCGCCGAACCGAAATATGGCATCGCCGCGCTGTTCATCGCCTTCATCGGGTTGCAGTACGCCGGGATCAACGCCCGAAACTCGACCACCAGCACCGGCATCTACACCACGACCTCCAGCCTCGCCAGCTACGAGGCCGTCGCGAACATCCAGTCCAACCGCTATCCCAATCTTCCCCGCGACTACCAGCTCTTCGGTCAGCCTCAAGGCGATCAGACCGTGGTTCCCGCGGGGTTCGAATTTAAGAAGTGAGCCGTTTGGCTTCTCCTTGATTCCTCCTGGAGAAAGGCGCTCGGCGAAAGCCGGGCGCTTTTTTCGTAAACAAAAAGCGCCGACCATCCGGCCGACGCTTCGCGTGTTCTCGGTGCCCGCGGGGTTGCTACGAAAGCGGGAACTCGAGGGTCATGGCGATGACCTCCTGCTTGATCTGGGCCAGCACCGCCTCGTTGTCGGCGTTGCGGATGGCGCGCTTGATGAAGTCCGCGACCTTTTCCATCTCCGCTTCCTTCATGCCGCGGGTGGTGACCGCGGGCGTTCCAATACGAATGCCGGAGGTCACGAACGGGCTCTTGGTGTCGAACGGAATCGCGTTCTTGTTGACGGTGATGGCCGCCTTGTCGAGCGCGATGGCCGCGTCCTTGCCGGTGACGCCGGTTTTGGTGAGATCGACGAGCATCAGGTGGTTGTCGGTTCCGCCGGAAACAAGACGGATGTCGTCGTCCTCCAGCGCCGCCGCGAGCGCCTGCGCGTTCTTGACGACCTGCTGCTGATACTGCTTGAAGGAGGGTTGCAGATCCTCGTGGAAGCAGACGGCCTTGGCCGCGATGGTGTGCATCAGCGGTCCGCCCTGAATGCCCGGGAACACCTGCTTGTCGATGTCCGCCGCGAATTTTTCCTGGCAGAGAATCATGCCGCCGCGCGGGCCGCGCAGGGTTTTGTGCGTGGTGGTGGTGACGAACTCGGCGTAGGGCACCGGATTCGGATGGCAGCCCGCGGCCACGAGACCGGCGATGTGCGCCATGTCGACCATCAGGTACGCGCCGCAGCTGTCGGCGATCTTGCGCAGCCGCTTGAAGTCGATGATACGGGAGTACGCGCTCGCGCCGGCGACCAGCATTTTCGGTTTGTGCTCGTCGGCCAGTCTCTGAATGTTGTCGTAGTCGATCTGCTCGGTTTCCTTGTCGACGCCGTACGGGACGATGTTGAAGAAACGACCGGAGAAGTTCATCGGATGCCCGTGGGTCAGGTGACCGCCTTCGGCGAGGCTCATCGCGAGGATGGTGTCGCCGGGGTTCAGCATCGCGTAATAAACGGCCATGTTCGCGCCGGAACCGTGGTGCGGTTGAACGTTGGCGTGCTCGGCGCCGAAAAGCTCTTTGGCGCGGTCGATCGCGAGGCGCTCGGCTTCGTCGACCCATTCGCAACCGTTGTACCAGCGCTTGCCGGGATAGCCTTCGGCGTATTTGTTGGTCATGCGCGAGCCGGCGACTTCGCGGACGGCCTTGCTCACGATGTTCTCGGAGGCGATCAGCTCCAGGTTTTCCTTCTGGCGCTGGTCTTCTTTTTTAAGCAACGCGTAGATTTCCGGATCGGCGTCGTAGACCGCGATGGTGCCGCCGTTTTCGGAGGCGTAGTCCTTGATCTTGTGAACGCGGCGCTCGTGGCGGCCGCCCTTGAACTCGGCCGCGAGCCACGCTTCGAGGATTTCCTCGGCTTCGGCGTCGGGGGTGTATTTGCCGGAAAGGCAGAGCACGTTGGCGTTGTTGTGCTGCCGCGCCATGGCGGCCATCTCGGTGTTCATGCACAGCGCGGCGCGGACGCGCGGAAACTTGTTGGCGGTGATGCAGACGCCGATGCCGGTGGTGCAGACGATGATGCCCTGATCGACGGTCGCGTTGGAGACTTCGTCGGCCACCGCGGCGGCGTAGTCGGGATAATCGACCGCGTCGGCGCTTTCGCAGCCGAGATCGATCACGGTCACGCCTTTCTCCATCAAAATTTCAGCCAGGCGCGTTTTCAGCGCGAATCCACCATGGTCAGAGCCAATCGCGATTTTCATATAAGGGGTCCTCGATTCAGTTGTGTTCGGCACGAATAAAAAGGATCAGGTCCGAAAGGGCCCGATCGATTTCGTCACGCGTTCGTTTGTAAGTGTTTAGCGATCCGCCGAACGGATCGGAAACATCGGCGGGGACTTTCGATGTTCCGAAGGCGTTAATCAAGCAAACTTTGTTTCCAACCTCTGGAAAGGCGCTCATTACGTGATATTTGTGCTCCTCGGTCATCGTCACGATCAGATCGGCGCGGTCCACCAGCTCTTGGGTGAGCGGTTGGCCGCGGTGATCGGTCAGATCCAAGCCCAGCTCGCGGCAGGCCAGAACCGCGTTCGGGCTGGCGGGCGAGCCCGCCGCGGCGTACACGCCCGCGGATTCGGCGATCCAGTTCATGTCGCCCTTGCGATGGTTGAACAGCGCCTCGGCCATGGGGCTGCGGCAGGTGTTGCCCGTGCAGACGAATAAAACCATGTTCATCGCTCCAATCCCTGTTTAAAGAGCTTTTCGATTTCGACGAAGGGCACTTTGCCTTCCCGCAGCGGTTCGACGCGCCCGCCATCCACTTTGATCACCGTGCTGGGAATCGCTTGTTCGGCGGAGGGGCCGCTGTCGAGCGCCAGATCCGCGGCGACGGCCGCGCTCGCCTCGGCGGCGGTTTTCGTGTCGGGTTCGCCGCTCAGGTTCGCGCTCGTCAGCGCCAGCGTCCGACCGCACGATTTCGCGAGTCCGATCGCGACGGGGTGATCTGGCACGCGATAGCCCGTCCAACCGTCCGCCGTTTCCAGCACGATCGTAAGCGGTCCGGGCCACCATTTTTCGGTCAGCGCCTCGAGTCCGGCGTTCCAATTCAGCGCGGTGGCCTTGACCTGCTCGCCGTCCGCGGCCAGCCGGGCGATGGGTTTGTCGCCGTCGCGGCCCTTCGCCGCGATCAGCTTGTCCAGCGCGCCCGGAACCGACGGATCGCACGCGATGCCGTACACCGTTTCCGTCGGCACGATCACCAATCCACCCGCCCGCAGCGTGTCGCGCGCGCGCTCGAGCGCTTCGGCCGCGGGGTGTTCCCGATCTATTTCCAAGGTCTGGATCATTTGGCGGATTCTACGGGCAATTTTCTTCAAATCAAGCGACGGCCCGTTTTTTCGTGCCATCCGAGGGGCGCGGAACTACATTGATCCGCTTATGGCAAGCATCGCTAAAGTCGTGGTTGAGATATCGCTGGATCGGGAGTTCGATTATCGAATTCCGGAGGCGCTGCGCGCGTCCATCCGCGTCGGCTCGCAGGTGAGGGTGCCGTTTCAGACGCGCGAGCTGCGCGGCTTCGTGGTCGGGCTTTCGAATCACTCCGTCTTCGCGGACAAGCTCAAGGAGATCGCGGGGGTGGTCGGCGATAAACCGCTCATTCCCGATCCGATCATGAAACTGGCCTATTGGATCGCGGATTATTACCAGGCGCCGATCGAGCACGCCGTCCGCACCGTCCTGCCCAGCGCCGTCCGCAAGCGCGGCGCGCGGCACAAGAAGCAGCTCTTCGTCGCGCTCGTTCCCGCCGCCAAAACCGTAGACGAGGCTTCCAGCCTCGTTCCGGATGAATCAACGCGGGTTGGCGATTCAAACGAGGCTGGAAGCCTCGTCTACGATGACGCTCGAATAAATTACTTCGACCCGAAGGAGCGGACCGCTCATTTGAACGGGAACCTCCCGCATTGGCGGCAGGAGGGAGCGACCTATTTCGTGACCTTCCGGCTCGGCGACTCGCTTCCTCGGGAAAAACTTAACCAGTGGAAGACCGAGTTGGCGATTTGGGAGAAAGAGCATCCGGAACCGCGCGATGAGAGGACGAAGCGCGAATATCATGAACTCTTCCCTCAGCGCTTCCAGATGTGGCTCGATCAAGGTATGGGTTCGTGCGTGTTGGCGCGGCCGGAGCTGAATAAAGTCGTCGCGGACGCGCTGAAATATTTTGATGGCGAGCGCTACGCGCTCAGGGAATACGTGGTGATGCCCAATCACGCGCATCTGCTTCTAAGTCCTCTTGGAGAACATGTCCTTTCAGACATTCTCCGCGATTTGAAGTCATATACGGCGAATGAGATTAATAAGAGGTTGAGCGAGAGGCTCGATCCGGTTTGGCAAAAAGAATCGTTCGACCATATCGTCCGTTCTCCCGAGCAGGCCGAGCGAATCCGGCGATATATACGTGATAATCCGACGGCATTGAGCGTAGACGAGGCTTCCAGCCTCGTTCCAGAAGAACGCGAGGCGTTGACCGATCCCTCTTTCGCTTGGGAAGAGCCCGTGCTCGCCGCCGAGTCAAACGAGGCTGGAAGCCTCGTCTACGATAAGCTGACGGCGAAGCAAAAACAGCTGGTGGACGAACTGAAGCGTCATGGCGCGATGACGGTGTCGGAATTGAAGGAGCGGACGGGCTGTTCGGATTCGCCGATCAAGACGTTGGAGAA
>JARFRL010000051.1 GCA_029287275.1 Pontiella desulfatans | reverse complement strand
TGCGACAAATACGGCATCGCCATGGCGTTCACATCGATGAGACATTTCAAGCATTGATCATGAGAATAGATCTCGTCAAACCCGCTCGAAGCCCGCTTTTCGAGCGGGTTTTTTTGTGTCTGGTTAGAATCGAGTTAGGCTTTCCGCGTGAAGGCCTAATGGCACGGTCCGTGCGAAAGGCGTACATATGATAGGGGAATCCACCAACATTATTCTGGGCAACGACGTTGATTTTGACACGAAGGACCTGACGTCCTTTACGCATCATCGAACGTGGGTTGCCGTCGAAACGACGATCGAGGAAGTCAGCGTGTTGTTCAAGTCGGTCGACTTGAGTTATGTCGCGGTCATGAGCGACGGCGAGGTGGTCGGGGTGTGTTCCCGCGCTTATCTCAGTACGTTGTGGGCGGGGCCGTACGGCCACGCGCTGTATGACAAGGATCGGGTCGCCGCGCATATGGAGACCAACATCCGGGTGCTGTGGCAGGGAACCCGTCTGCGCGACGCTTTGCAGTCGCATTTTTCCGGCGAGGTGCCCGACCTCAATCAAGATGTGATCCTTTTGGACGAGCATGAGGGATTTCTGGGGAGCATTTCCTCCCGGTTGCTCGTGGCGCTTCAGCAGCGTTTGCTCGTTCAGCAACTCGAGCAGACCCGGACGATGGCTGAGAACGTGCGGGACATGAACGAGCGGCTGCGAATCGCCAGCCGCGAGGCCTCGAAGGCCAGCGAGGCCAAAAGTAGTTTTCTCGCGAACATGAGCCATGAGATCCGCACCCCCATGAATGGCATAATGGGTATGAGCCAGTTGTTGAGGGGGACAAGCCTCGACGATGTCCAGCATGAATATGTACGCGACATCTGCTCCTCCTCGGAGGCCCTGCTCGAAATCATCAACGACATTCTCGACCTGTCGAAGGTGGAGTCGTCCAGCTTTGAGCTGGAGCATATCACCGTGAATGTCCGTGAAATGGCGCGGTCGCTCTGCCGTTTGCTGGCGGTCAACGCCTTTGAGCGGGGGCTTGAGTTGGGCTGCGTCGTCGACGAATGCGTGCCCTTGGTGGTTTTGGGCGATCCCACGCGGATCCGGCAGGTGCTGGTGAACCTGCTTTCCAACGCGATCAAGTTTACCCGCGAGGGGCATGTCTCGCTCGCGGTTGGCTACAAGTTCCGCGGAAAAGAGGCCGGCGAAATCTTGTTTACCGTCGAGGACTCCGGCATCGGCATGGACGAGGAGACGCTCGACCGCGTGTTTAATCCCTTTGTTCAGGCTGATGTTTCCACAACCCGCAAGTTTGGGGGGACAGGGCTGGGGTTGACGATTTCCCGTCGTATCGCCCAGACGATGGACGGGGATATCCGCGCCGAGAGTTCGCCTGGGTGTGGCACGAAATTCTACTTCACGGCGCGCGTGGGCACGATGGTTTCGACGGAGCCCGCCGCGGCGTCCATGCCGTTTAGCGGGGCCCGGATCGCGGGCTGCTGCGCGAATCCGTTGAGTCGCATGACCTTGTATCATTCCGCGCGGTCGCTCGAGATGGACGCGGTGGTCACAACCTGTTTCGACGAATTGCTCGACGCGCTGCGGAAAAGCAACGCGTGGTTTGATTACTTCGTGCTGGATTCCCATGTGACGCAAAGGGAGCTGGCGCGGCTTAACCAATGGGTGCGGACGCACGCCGCGGGGCGGGAGCCGAAACTCGTGGCCATGTGCGGATTGAGCCAGCAACCGCCCGACTTCATGCTCGACGCCGCGTTTAGCGTCATTCTACGGCGTCCTCTATTTCCATGTGACCTGAGCGCCGCGTTGGGTTCGGAACGCCAGGACTTCCTCTCCGCCGTTTCCGTGGCTTCGGCCGGGCGAGAGGACCGGGTTCCGGGCGCGCTGGGCAAGCGGGTCCTGCTCGCGGAGGACAACGTGGTGAATCAAAAGGTCATCAGCCGCATGCTGGCCAAGGCGGGCGTTGAGGTGGTGGCGGTCTCCGACGGGGCGCAAGCGGTGAGGACGTTTCGTGCCGACGAGTTTGATTTGATCTTTATGGATATTCAAATGCCTGTCATGGACGGCCTCGCGGCCTCGAAAGCCATTCGCTCCATGCCCGGCGGGGCGAAAATTCCCATTGTGGTCGTCACCGCCAACGCCATGAAGGGCGAGCGGGAAAACTTCCTCTCCCACGGTTTTGATGGCTACATTTCCAAACCCATCAACTATGAGGCCCTTCTCGGAGAGTTGCGCGAGCACTTCCCCGACGAGCAACCAACCCGCTGCGCTTGCGAGTTTTAGGCCGAGGCGCGTAGACGAAGCATCCTACCCCGTTTTGCAAAGAGCGGGGCGCGGTGGTTTTGGATTGCACGACGGGGGCGGTCCAACGAGGCAGGATGCCTCGACTACGAAAACAGGTCAGATTCTTTTCATAAACGGTTGCATTGGCGGAGGATTCCCGTATAACCGCGACTTCGTTTTGCGGAACAGACTGTTCACGTTCCGCTGATTCGGGGCTAAACTCTTGCGATGGGCGCGGGATCGACGCCCTGCTAACTGGAGGGCTGGAAGATACCGGCCGATAGGACGTCAATATCGGCGTCCCTCCGCATTGTGAGAGGTAAGTATGAAATTCACCGAATTGGGGCTCAGCCCCGACACCCTTAAATCCATTGAAGCCCTCGGCTTCGAAACGCCGACTCCGATTCAGGAACAGGCCATTCCCATTCTGCTCGCGGGCGAGAAGGACTTCGTGGGGCTGGCTTCGACCGGCACCGGAAAAACCGCCGCGTTCGGTCTGCCGCTGTTGGAGCGCGTCGATCCGGCCCTCCACGCTCCACAGGGCGTGATTCTTTCCCCGACCCGCGAGCTCTGCCTGCAAATCGCGGACGACCTGAAAAAATTCGCGCGGCATCGCCCCGGCCTGAAAATCGCGGCCGTCTACGGCGGCGCCAACATCATGACGCAGATCCGCGAGCTGAAACAGGGCGCGCAAATCATCGTCGCGACCCCGGGCCGTTTGGTCGATCTCATCGAACGCCGCGCCGCGAAGCTTCAGGACATCAAAGTGGTCGTGCTCGACGAAGCCGACGAAATGCTCAACATGGGCTTCAAGGACGAGCTCGACGCCATTCTCTCCAAAGCGCCGGAAAGCCGAGTCACCTGGCTCTTTTCCGCGACGATGGCGAAGGGCGTCGCCCGCATCGCCGAGAACTATCAGACCGACCCGGTCGAGGTTTCCGTTGGCGGGCGCAACGAATCCGCGGCGAACATCGAGCACTTCTGCTTCATGGTCCACGAAAGGGACCGCTATCCGGCCGTGAAGCGCATCCTCGACTACCTTCCCGAAATCTATGGCCTGATCTTCTGCCGTACCCGCGCCGAAACCCAGACGGTGGCCGACAAGCTGATGGCCGACGGCTACTCCGCCGAAGCCCTCCACGGAGAACTGTCCCAAGCGCAGCGCGATTCGGTGATGAAAAAATTCCGTCAGAAAAACGTTCAGGTGCTCGTCGCGACCGACGTCGCGGCCCGCGGGATCGACGTCGACGACATCACGCACGTGATTCACTATAAACTTTCCGACGAAATCGCGGCCTACACGCACCGTAGCGGCCGCACGGCCCGCGCCGGAAAGTCCGGCGTGTCCATCGCGCTGATCAACATGCACGAGCGCCGCCGTATCAACGAGCTGGAACGGCGCAACAACATTCAGATCAAAATGGAAAAGATTCCGGACGCGAAGGCCATCTGCGAAAACCAGTTGCTCGCGCTGATTCACCGCGTGGTGGAAGTGGACGTGAAAGAGGACGAAATCGCGGACTATCTTCCGCCGGCCTACGAAGCGCTCTGCCATCTCGACAAGAAAGAGATCATCAAGCGGTTCGTCGCGGTGGAGTTCAACCACTTCCTCGACTACTACCGCAACGCCACCGACCTCAACGCCAAATCCACCAAGCCGGCGCGCGAGCGCCAGCCCGGACAGCAGCGTTCGGATAATTCCAAGCGCAACCGCCGGATGGAAGCGTACGACACCAAGAAGTTCTCCGTGAACGTCGGCCGCGTGCACAACATCAACGCCGGCGCGATCGTTCGTCTGGTGTGCGAGAACAGCGGCATCAAATCCAATCAGATCGGCGCGATCGACCTCGGTCGCGACACGTCCTTCTTCGAGGTTTCCAAGGAAGCCGCGGACACCATCCGCAAGGGCATGGAAAATCTCACGCTCGACGGCCGCAAGGTCAGCGTTCGCTCCGCCTCCGGGCAGGGCGGCGGGGGACCGCGCCAAGGGGGTGGCCGCCAGGGCGGTGGACGCTCCGGTGGGCGTCCAGGTGGCGGCCGCGGCCGCGACTAATCCAACCAGACCTCGAAAGAACCCGATTCATCACGAGTCGGGTTTTTTCGTGCCTATTCACGCCCGCCCCGGTCCGCGGGCGGACCTGTGGAACGCGGGTCCCTACCAAATTCCACGAAAACACGGGGCCTCTATTAGCGCGTTTCGAGTTGCTCCAGCAGCTTCTTGAACGGGACGTGGGCGCAACGGTTGAAGAGCCGGTCGCCGCGGAGCGCGCGGCGTCCGCTGATGGCGGGGGAATTGAGGCCGCATAGGAAACGGGCCTGTTGCCGCGCTTGACCCAGGGCCGCGGGGTGTTTTCTGGCGAGCTCGTCGATTTCATCCAATACGGAAAGATCGACCGGTGGCGCATTCCTCGGAAGCGGCGCGGCGGGGACGTCGCCTAGGCAAACACCGCAATGTCCGCACCGGCCGATCGGCTCGCCGAAATAGGTGAGTAGGCGATTCGTGAGACAGGTGTCTTCGGTCGCGTACGCGCCCATCGCGTCGATTCGGTCAATCTCCAGCTGTTCGTGCTGATTAAAAAGCGCGGCCAACTTCGCGGTCAGTTCGCCGCGGTCAACGGCTTGGGTCAGGCGGTTGAAGCGTTGGCGATAGCCCGACATTTGCAACGTGATGAATCGCTTTTCCTGCAAACTGTCGAAGGCGCGCAGAATAACGTCTCGCGGCTGCCCCGCGCGCTCGATCGCGGCGTCCATGTCGAGCGTGATCCATTTGCGCGCTTTCTTGCCGCAAGTGAAAAGCTTCCGCAGAAAGGTGGCCTGCTTTTCGGAATAGCTCGCCAGAATCTCGGCGCCGGTTTTATGGGCCTCGAAACGGATGTCGGAATAGTAGTAGCCATCGAACGCGATCACCCCGAAGAGTTCGAGGTGCGTGAGCAGCGTGCTGACGACGAGTGGTCGAATGTCGTGGCCGTTGGAAAGTTCGCGCGCCGTGACGTCGATCGCGTCGCCCGCGTCGAGCAGCTCGTCGACGAGCGTCGCGATGTTCGCGGCGTCGGGCGTGTCGCCATAGACGAAATTTTCGAGCGTGGTCCGGTCGTCGGCGCAGGCGAACAGCTCGCAGATCGCGGGGGCGCCGTCGCGCCCGGCGCGGCCGGTTTCCTGCAGGTAGCTTTCGAAGCCTTTCGCGAGGTGATAGTGGTAGACGTAGCGAATGTCGGCTTTATCGACGCCCATGCCAAAGGCGATGGTGGCGCAGATGATGGGAAGGCCGCCCGCCATGAATTGTTCTTGCGTGGCGACGCGCGTATCGGGTTTCAGGCCGGCGTGATAGGGCGCGGCGTTGAAGCCGTTGTCGCGTAGCGTTTTCGCGATGTTTTCCGCGTCTTTCTGCAAGTGGACGTAAACGATGGTGGCGCCGGGGGGACGTTCCTTCAGCCGTTGAATCAGGAGTTTTTCGCGTTCGTGGCCGTGGCATTCGGTCACGCGGAACTCGAGGTTGGGGCGGTGGAAGCCGGTGTTGATCACGTCGGCGGGTTGAATGCCGAACGCCGTGGCCATATCGTCCGACACCTTGGGCGTGGCGGTGGCGGTGAGCGCCAGCACGCGCTCGACGTTGAGCGACTCAACCGCCTTCGCGAGCTTGAGATAGTCCGGCCGGAAGTTGTGCCCCCACGCCGAGATGCAGTGCGCTTCGTCCACCGCGAGCAGGCTGATTTGTTGTCCGCGAATCAGATTGAGGAACCGCTCGTTGGTCAAACGTTCCGGCGAGACGAAGAGCATCTTCAACTCGCCGTTTCGGATGGCGCTGGAAACCGCGCGGTATTTTTCCTCGGTAAGGCTGGAGTCGAGCCGTTCCGCGCGGATGGCCTTTGCCTGCAGACTGTC
This sequence comes from Pontiella desulfatans, assembly GCA_029287275.1. Taxonomy (GTDB): domain Bacteria; phylum Verrucomicrobiota; class Kiritimatiellia; order Kiritimatiellales; family Pontiellaceae; genus Pontiella; species Pontiella desulfatans_A. Next base: position 1,472 of record JARFRL010000051.1, on the reverse strand, counting down.
GATCTGATCCTTCATCAACGCGAGCAACGGCGATACGACCAGCGTCAGGCCGGGTAGCAGGAGCGCGGTGAGTTGATAGCACAAGCTCTTGCCCGAGCCCGTCGGAAAAATCGCGGCGGCGCTCCGTCCGGCCAACAGGATTTCAATCGTCTCCAATTGTCCGCCGCGAAAGTCGTCGAAGCCGAAGCGCGATTTTAATAGTTCGCTTGGCGTGGTCACGCGGAGTCCTCGGGCTGTTGTTTTTCCATGCTCGATTTACTACATGTTTCGCGAGGGAGTCGCAAGGGCTCGTCTTTGTTGAAATCGCGCGGGGCGGGCGGGGAGTCCTTACCCCGCCGCGCGGAGGATCGGCATCCGCGGATGGCCGGACACTAGAGGACGGTCGTCCCTACCTTTGTAATCGTAAATCCCGATGGCGGTGCGGCTCGTCGTGGATTCCGGTTGATTCGGCTCTCTTGAATAAGCATAATAACTACTTGTTTAAGCTGATTATTATTTCGAAACAACATTGTAATGGCTTGATTGATCGAAGATCGCGATGGTGTTCGCAACCAGGAGGAATAAATGAAATGGACTAAGCTAGTACCTGTCGTGACCGCGCTGAGCGTGGTCGTCGTCGCCGCGCCCGCGGCGGTCGAGAAACCGATGGTGATGGAAGGCGCCGCGCTGACGATCACGGTTTCGGATCTGCATGGATTCATCGACGAAGTGGGCGCGGTCGCGGCCCAGGTGTCGCCGATGATGAACGGCGCGATGATCAAAAACATGATCGGCATGCAACTGAGCGATCCGAATCTCGCGGGAATCCCCGTTGGAAAAGGGCTGGCGCTCGTCGCGCTCGACCCAACCAATATTTTCGCCGTGGTGGAAATGGAGGCGGCCGCGTCGTCCAACTATCTCGGCGTGGTTCAGGCCATGGGAATGCAAGCCCGCTATGTTGACGGCGCGTTGGTGCTTGGCCAAACCCCCGCGTCCCTCGCCAAAGGGTCCGCGTTGGTCGGCTCCATCAAAAGCACGCTGCTCGCGCAACGCGCGCCGGCGTTGAAAATCGCCTCCCAGCCCGCGCTGATGATCGACCGCAACCGCGAAGCGATCGACGGCTTCATGGCGATGCTGCCCGCGCTGATGGGCCAAAGCATGATGCAACAGCCGGGCGCGACGCTGGAGTCCACTCAAAACACCGCGAAAATTCTGGAAGGCGAGTTGATCCTGCTGCTCTCCCTCGCCGAACAATGCGACGCGGCGGAAGTCGTCCTCGCGCCGAAAAGCGGTTCGATCGAAATCAGCAAAACCTTCGTTCCCAAGGCCGGAACCGATCTCGCGACCTTGATTGGCGCGCCGAAGCGGTTCAAGGAAAACAAGGCCTTGCATGCCGGCATGTTCAACGGAGGAACCATGCTGTTTGATTTCCAAATGGCCAATCCCGAAGCGTTGGGGACGTTCACCGCGATCGAAGCCGAAAAACTGGTTAA